>JABJQE010000345.1 GCA_018663565.1 Phycisphaerae bacterium | reverse complement strand
GGTCTCAGTTTGGGTCAAGGTATGCATGGCACCGAGGGCGTACTCGCAGCCAGACCCAATCGCATGATGGTGCCTGAATTCCGTGACACCCAGGTCACTCGAGACTTTGAAAAGTCCGCCAGGAGAGGCAATCAAGAACGTGGCGTCGAGGTCCCCGAAGGGTGTCTCTTTGGATGCCGATTGGTCATTGACGAGCGAGTACGTTTCGCGGAGTGCCTTCCAGAACTCAAGGAAGAATGCGTAGATGGCCGGGCGAGAATCAAGCGGCGGCGACGGGCTGCCTGCTAGAAAGTGCTCGAGGATGTCGTCGTACACGGCCCACCCAGTGCCGCCGACGACCGCATCGCCGATGCGCATGATCTTGCTGATCGAGGCATTGCCTGGAGGAATAACCATGCCCTCACCAAAGAGGGCCAGCGTGTCGGCCGCCATTGTGATGTGGCCGTTGCGTCGAAGTGCGGTGACAATTGACATGATTTAGTCCACCGCCACGCGTGGGGCCATGAGGTCTTGGATGTCGATAAGGCCAACTGCTCGGCCATCATCATCAACAACCGGTATTTCATCAATCCGGTATTCGGCAACAAGGCGTCGCGCTTCGCCCAGCGTGGCTTCACGATGAATAGTGCGCGGGCTCTTGGTCATCACCTCGCCGATGGGCCGTGAGAGTTCGTCAGAGGTCATCAAGACAAGCCGTCGGAGGTCTCCGTCGGTAAAGAGTCCAATGACGCATCCGTCCGCATCAACCACAAGCAATGCCCCGGCGTGCCGGACTGACCCTGCGTGATCCTTGTCGCTCAGTCGAAGTGCTTCGACTGTTGGCACATCGGCCGTGATCGTGGTGAGGTTTTCGCCGGGGCGAAATCGGATCAACTCTTCGACGGGCCTGAGCATGGCACCAAGCGAGCCGCCGGGATGTCGCCGTCGAAAGTCGGTTGCTGTGAATGATCGGTGGTGCGCGACTGCGAGCGCCAAGGCGTCTCCGCAGGCGAGTGTGGCTGTTGTTGAGGTAGTCGGGGCAAGATTGAGTGGGCCGGCTTCGTCGAGGTCTCCAAGGGCGAGATGCGTTTCACACACCCGAGCAAGATTCGTGGAGTCATTCCGGGACACACCCAGCGTGGCCACGCCGTCGTTGCGGAGGATTGTGGCAAGCTCGACAACCTCAGCGGTTCCGCCTGAATAGCTCAGCAGCATGACCACATCACCTCCGCGAATGGCCCCGAGGTCGCCGTGGGCCGCGTCTGCTGGATGCACAACGTGGGATGGAATACCCAGCGATGAGAACGTGGCCGAGATTTTGGCGCCAACGAGACCTGACTTACCCATACCTGACACCACGAGGTGGCCTTTGCAGGCATCAATCATCTTGACCGCTGCAGACCAGTTTGCGGCGATGGGTCCACCTTGCTCGATGGAGCCGCTCATGGCGTTGAGTGCCTCGGCCTCTTGGCGGAGCACGCTCGTAATGACCCCGAGGGTTCCCTCGTGTTCGGTGGCTTCGGACTGAGATGATCGTGGTTCAGTGGTCATATGGTGGCTCTTCCGGCGGCAATTGGCGGTCCGGTCGGGGTACGATGCTCAACGTCTCGTCAATGGTGGCGAGGAATGTTGCTCAGTGTATCGCCACGCTCTGGATCCTACGTATGAGTACGCACCAACCATCTCAGAAGGACTACCGGGTCACCCTTGAGGCCTTCGAGGGGCCGCTAGATTTGCTGCTCTTCTTGGTGAGGCGGGCAGAGGTTGATCTTCAAGATATTCCGATTTCGGAGATTACAGACCAGTATCTCGATGTTCTGCATCACACTCGCGGCGATGACGTGGATATTGAGCAGGCCGGTGAGTTCTTGGTGATGGCTGCAACACTCGTTGAAATCAAGTCCCGCAGTCTGACGCCCCCAGAAACACGCGAAGGCGGCGACGGAGAAGGGGACGAGCAGGGCGACCCCCGCGACGAGCTCATTCGGCAATTACTTGCCTATCAACGAATTCGAGCAGCAAGCGAAGCCCTTGATGGTCGGAAGCATGAGTTTGCGATGCGTTTCCCTGTGTCGACCTCGGTAGATCAAGACGCCATCCCACGTCTGCAGGATGGGCTTGAACTTGATGATGTTCATGTGATGGATCTTGCGGATGCGTACGAACACATCGCGTCTTCCATCGACTTCACGCGGCTTGGTGATCACGTTGTGGAACTTGATGACACGCCCATTGCGTTGTACGAGCAAGACATTGTTGATCAACTTGGACGGCGAACCGGCCAATCACTCACGCTGCAAGACGCATTCGCCGGCCGTCAGCCGGTTCAGCGGATCGGGATGTTTCTCGCCGTACTTGAACTTGTTCGGCAATTCCGGGTTCGATTTGAGCAGGACGGCGATGGGCCCATCGCTTTGGTCTTGCGAGACGAAGACGATCAAGAGGACTGATCTGTTCTCTTCTCTGTCTTCTTCCGCGGCCGCGCGGTCTTCTTGCTCTTCTTCTTTGTTTTGCGTTTGGCATTCTCAACGAGCATTCTCAGCTCACGCTCGGTGAGGTCTCGCCACTGCCCGGTCTGTAAGCCATCGAGTTTGAGTGGGCCAATTGCAACGCGGCGTAGCTTTCGAACTGGGTGTCCAAGCGCAAGCATCATGCGGCGAATTTGACGATTACGCCCTTCGGTCAGCACGACTCGCATCTTCGTTCGATCACGCTGGGCCCGGATAATCTTCGCGGAATGAAACCGTGCGAGTCGTGTGCGACCGCTGTGCTCATCGGTAAGCGTGATGCCACGTTCAAGTCTGCGAATGGTGCCTGGCTCAACTTGTCCGTTGACGGACACTTCGTAGATGCGATGGACGTGGTTCGAAGGATGGCTGAGCAATTGCGAGAGATCGCCGTCGTTGGTGAGAAGCAAAAGGCCGGAGGAATCCATGTCGAGGCGTCCAATGCTGTACAGCCGCACCTTGGAGGGATGCTGCACGAGATCAACGACTTGTCGTCGTTCCTCTGGATCGGACGATGAGCAAATAACACCGCGTGGCTTGAAGAGCATGACGCATACGCTCGGCGCGCCGGTCTTGACTCTGCTTCCATTGACGGTGATAGAATCTCGTTGGGGGTCAACCCAAGCCGGCAGCGATTGAATCACGATGCCATTGACACAGACGGCCCCCTCGGCCACCAGTGTCTCGCAGGCTCGTCGCGATCCGATGCCAGCTGCCGCAAGTACCTTCTGAAGCCGTGGTCCTCGCGTGGCATCTTGCATGAAGCCTTCGCCCTGCGAACCTCCGGAGGGGTGGTCAGATGCCCCCGTGTTGCCGCGTGGAGTAATCCAGCCGGGAGTGATCTCGTCAGGTTGGCGTGGTGGGTGTGTCATGTGTGATGGCAAATGTGGGCTGGAAAAGCGATAGGCTACCGTAGAGAGCATGCAACAGTCGGCACCACATCCAAGTTCGCCCATTCAGGTCCAAGAGGGCCAGTCACACTTTTTTGCGACGATCTCAGTGGTGATAGGCACAGTCGTCTGGGCGACCGAGATTGCGCTGCCGCTGATCTGCTTTGGACTCGGTGGTGTTCGGTGGACCGATCTTGAAGCGGTGGGGACCGATGCCATGGAGCCATCGCACGTGGGGGTATTCCTCGTCGTGGTGGCGCTGGCCTTCGCCGGGTTCTTGGCCATTGTTGGCGTCGTGCTTGGCTTGCTGGGAGCGAGTCTTAGCAGTGGTTCGAGGCGGCGGGCGATCGTGGGAATTGGGCTGAATGCCGCAGGCTGGATTGCTGTTGCGATCTTTTTCTTGGCATCGTTTGGAGGCTGAATGGGTCTTTCCAGATGGACACACGCATGGCATGATCTTCGTTCGCGAGTATTCGCTGGACGCTGGGCTGAATTGACTGGTAGAGATCGTCGGATTCGGTTCACACTCGACATCCTTCGGCTCGCGGGCCTTCGGCTGCGGAGGAATCGTGCCGGCATGATGGCGGCGGCCTTGTCGTATCGCGTGCTATTTTCATTGCTGCCCCTTCTTGTGCTTGCGGCCGCTGTTGCAAGGATGTCGGTTTCCCAAGAGGCCTTCCTCAAAGCCATTCATGAACTTATCAATCGACTGGGATTGCAGAATGTTGAAATCTCAACGGGATCAGGGGGGGGCGAAACGCTCGATCTTGGGAATTGGCTCGAGGGGCTATTGCAGCAGGCGGCCGCCTATGACATGACGGGCGTGACTTGGATCGGCATCATCGTGTTGGTCTGGGCTGTGTACCGGCTGTTCGATGAGATCGAGGCGAGCCTGAGTGTTATTGGGGCCGGCACGCATCGTCGAAAGACGTGGGTACGCATCGTGGTTTCAATTGGTCTGCTGGTGATTGGACCTGCGCTTGCTACATGGGGGCTAGCTGCCTTGACTGATGTCTCGAGTCATCTGGAGGTTGCTGGCGTCTCACACGTTGCCCGAATCGGTCAATTCATTCTGTCCATCCTGGTCGTGTGGGGATTCGTAACACTGGGGTACCGATGGATACCGGCTGGCCGGTTGGGTTGGCGCTCAGCCGCGGCTGGGGCCCTCTTCGCAGCGATCTCACTCATGATCGGCGAGTGGGCCCTCGAGCGGTTTGTGGTGGGGGCGGTTCGAGCGAGCCCAATTGGCGGCAGTCTTGGCCTCGTGCCACTCTTGATGCTGTGGCTCTACGTGATGTGGATGTGTGTGTTGTACGGCATGGAGATTGCCGTCATTCTGCACCGGGCGAAGCAGCGCTGGAACTCAGCCAGATCAACCTCAGCGTGAGACGTCAGCGAGCCAGCGACGCTCAATCTTCGTGGGCGAGCCAAATGTCTCGGTAAAGAGCGTGGTGAGATCTGGCGTCAATCCTGTTGAATCCGGGACGCCAGCCTGTTGCAGGAACGTGGCGAGTTCGCGGCGTTTGTGCCGGTATAGCCAGGAAATGAGCGAGCCCGCTTGGTCGTACAACACGCCCACATGATGGCCGTCAGTGTGGTCGATGGCCTGTTCGGCGAGCAATGTCTCGAGGGGGATGTGGTGCCCAGCCTCGATGGCTTCTCGGAAACCATCTGCTCGCGTGGGATAGTTGCGGTCAGGTCCAAATGGATTGCGGTGGTTGTCCGTTTCGAATGCAACTGACACGCCTTCGTGAAGCCAGCCAGGCCAGGCTCGGCGGCCCGGGAAGGCGTCGCCAATATGTACCAATTGGTGGATGGCCTCATGAATCGTGACCGCCGTGCGTCTTGCACGTTCCTCTCGAAGCATCTCGGCGCGAGCATTGTCAATGCGTTGCCTAGCATCATCTATCTGTTCGGGGTTGGCTCCGCGGTCCTCGGCTGATTGAATGTCAGCGTCAGCGTCTGCCAGCATGGTTGCGGCGGCGGCCATGTCGGCGCTGTCTTCGGGATCGAAGCAGGCAATCCATTCAAACCGCGGGCTGAAGTATCCGCTGACTAGAGCCGCTGTTTCTCCAAGGCCTTCCGTCTGCTCGGCAAAGGAGATGAAGTCACTTCGGTTGTGGAAGAGGATGCAGAGCAGCCGATCTTCGGGTTTGGCCCGCGGCAGTCGCATGGTTCGGCACCAGCGATCGTATTGGCGTCGAGCTTCTTCGAGCGAGTGCTCCACGCTTCGGATGAGTTCACGATCCCCGTCAGAAAGCACGACGTAGCGAGAAGTGCGGTGTGGATGTGCCTCTGGGAGCAGTTGCCGGGCAAGCTCGAGGCTCTCACGGCCAGCGGTGTGGGCCGGCAGCGGGGGCACGGCGAGTGCGGCAGTTATGGCGAGCAGGATCCACATGGTCTCAGTATCGGTTGTGTCCCGGCGCAGATCCAGTGCGAGCGGCACGTTACTATGTGAAATCATCGCTACAGGAGCACCCATGGGCCTCGAAACAGCCATCCCAGTCGACGGATTTCTTCCCACATCTCTGAGCCGGCTTGTCAACTGGGCACGCCGCAGCGCGGTGTGGCCCATGCCATTCGCAACGGCCTGTTGTGGTATTGAGCTGATGGCGACGGCTTCAAGCCGATTTGACCTCGCCCGTTTTGGAGCAGAGGTGTTCCGATTTAGCCCGAGGCAAGCAGATCTCTTGATCGTGGCCGGTCGCATTCCCGTGAAAATCTTGCCGGTGCTGCAACGCATCTACGTCCAAATGTGCGAGCCGAAATGGGTGATCTCAATGGGCGCCTGCGCCTCGACTGGTGGTGTGTTTGACACCTACGCAGTTGTACAGGGGATCGACCAGTACATGCCCGTAGACGTGTATGTGCCTGGCTGCCCGCCTCGGCCAGAGATGCTTATTGAAGGCATCATGGCAATTCAGAAACTCATCGATGAAGAGCGCATCCCGTACGGGCGTGATGGCAAGCGCCTGCCACTCAATATTGATCTTGAGCCCAATTACACGCCACAGCCGCAACCGGTTGAGGTCTCAATTGGTGGCGCTCCAGCGACTAGTGTCTGAAGTGCCGAACGCCGGTGGTCATGCATATGACCCCATGCTTGTCGCAGAGCGACAGCGTTTCATCATCCCGCTTTGACCCGCCGGGCTGCACAATGCACGAGATGCCGGCATCGATGAGAACCTCAGGTCCATCCGGGAACGGGAAGAACGCATCCGAAGCTGCGGCAGTATCTGGACATCCGTTGATGGAGTCGCCCGCCTTTGTGACAGCGAGCCGAGCAGCAGTGAGACGGTCGACCTGGCCGCCGCCCAAGCCGAGCAATCTGTGATCGCCCGCAATGGTGATGGCATTCGACGCAGCGTGTTTTACGGTCACCCAGGCGAGCTGAGCGTTTGCGAGCGTCTCAGGAGTCGGTGCTGGTCCGGCTGCGTGGGTCCAATCGCTCGGTCGAGCGATCTTGAGGTCGGGTGTCTGGGTGAGGAGACCGCCGGGAATGGTTCGAACTTCGATACTGCTCGATCCACCAGCTGTGATTTCTGGCGTAGCGACGAGGCGAATATTTTTCCACCGCTCCGAGAGGCACGCCACGGCGTCGGCGTGGAATTCGGTTGCGACAATGACTTCGACGAATCGTTGCTCTTTCGCAATGGTAGCTGCGAGGGCTGCGTCGATTGGCCCAGAAATTGCAACAATCCCGCCGAAGGCTGCGAGCGGGTCGCCAGCCCATGCAGACTCGAAAGCCTGAATAGGGTCAGTGTTCGTCGCGGCGCCGCATGGATTGGCATGCTTCACGATGACCGCTGCGGTGCGGCCGGGAAAAGTGCGGACAAGATCGCGGCAACACTTGAACGCGCCAGAGGCATCGTTGATGTTGTTATAACTCAGGGGCTTCCCCGCAATCGATTCGGCGTTGGCCAGTCCGGCTTCGCCAGTGCCAGGGAGGGCGTAAAGGGCTGCATCTTGATGCGGGTTCTCGCCGTATCGCAGCGACATCACTTTCGTGGCCGTCAGTTGAAGGCGTGGTGGGAAGGCATCATCGCTTGACTGGCTGAGCCAGTTGGAGATCGCCGCGTCGTACCCTGCTGTTCGCGCGAAGGTATCGGCGGCCAACTGCCGTCTGTGGTGTAAGGTCGTGCAACCATTGTTGGCCTGCATTTCGGCAATGACGGAGTCGTATTGGCTCGGGCTCGTGATGGTGGCAACAAATTCATGGTTCTTCGAGGCCGAACGCAACATGGCGGGGCCGCCGATGTCAATCTGTTCGATGGCTTCCGATTCAGCCACGTTAGGCGATTCGACGGTCCGCTCAAACGGGTACAAATTGATGCAAATCAGATCGATGGGCTGGATGTCATGTGCCTGCATTGATTCGACATGTGAGTCAACATCGCGACGTGCGAGCAGGCCGCCATGAATTCTCGGGTGCAAGGTCTTGACCCGTCCATCCATCATCTCGGGAAAGCCGGTGACATCCTCGACCGTTGTCGTGGTAATTCCACCTGCCTGAAGGGCGGCTGCAGTTCCACCGGTCGAAATGATCTCAATACCCATCGACGCGAGCGAGCGAGCGAATGCAACAACATCTGATTTGTCACTGACCGAGATCAGTGCTCGTTTGACTTGGACGAGATCTGGCATATTGAGAAGTTCGATCAGCGTTCAAATGCTGGTCGAAGACACTCCAGTTCACCATCGCCGCCAAGTAGCAAGACAATGCCGTCCTTGGAAACCAGTTGCTCGATCGAACGAGCTGAGACGCTTGCGTCGACAGATCCGGTGTTCGCTGAGACAGTCTGAAGTTGTTTGGTGCTTGGGGTCCAGGCCAGCAAGAGATCGCCTGATGTGCCGATGACATCGCCGTGCACATCTGCTGCAACCCACTCCTCTACCCCACCGGGTGAGTTCTGCGGGGCGGCCGTCATCTTGACGAGTCCAAGGCCGGAAACCTGTTGGTACACCGCGCCGTTCAGAAGCATTGGTCCGCTTGTCAAAGGCACTTTGAAGAGTCTGGACCACTTGAGGCTTCCATCGTTGATGTTGAACATCCGCAGGTGTTGATCGCGACTTGCGACGACCACCATGGCTCGCGTGGCCGATGGGACTCCGCTGATGCCATCGAAGAGCGTCTTGTCCCAGAGCAATGATCCGGTGTTGACATTGAGGGCTGCGAGATTTCCAGATCGAGAGGCCGCGATGACTGCCGAGCCGGCCACGATTGGTTTTGAGTCGACGCTCCGGCCGATGCGATGAGCCCGAGTTGAGAAGCCCATGCCCCATCCTTGCCAGACGACCTCGCCAGCGAGGCCACCATAGATATAGGCTTCGCCGTGCAGGGTGCCTGGTGTAGCGGCGAGCCACTCAAGGGGCTGCACGCTTGACTGGGTGGCGCCGTGCACCATGGGGATGCCAGTGTTGGCCGATATGGTCAGAATGGAGTTCGTACGAACGACAAGCACTTTCTCATCCGAAGGCACGTGCACGACATCAATGATGATGTCGTTGCCGCCGGCGCCAAATCCAACCCACTGTTTGAGGCCCGTGTCCTGATTGAACATGGTGACTTCGTTGTCTTTATCTACCACAAAGACAGCCCCATTCGACACGAAGAGGTTGGTGATCGAATCGATGTTGATCGGGTGTCGCCATGCCACACGAAGGCCGAGTGAGCTCGCTGACCGTGGCCCAAGTGGCATTTGCCGTTCGAGTTGTTTGACTCTTGCCGCGTTCCGGGTGATGGCATCATCGTCGGCCGTGCTTGCTGCGAGGCTGTTTGCAAGGGGGCCGGTGAGGGCGATGGCGGACGCCAGGGCGAGGCGGGCAATCGGGTGAATGGGCATGCACATCTTCAGGGGCTCCTGAGGGTCAAGCGAAAAAGGCATTGGGAACCCGGAGTATATCCGTCAGCCTGCTGTGGATGCGATATCGTAGGCACTCAGCATGTTTACAGGATTGATTCAATGTGTCGGCCGGGTTCAAGGCAATCCTCAGCCTCTCCAAGCAGGGGGGCAGCGGCTACAGATCGATCTGTCCGGTTGGTCCTATCAGCCTCACCTCGGTGCCTCGATTGCTGTGAATGGCTGCTGTTTGACGGTCGCGGCAGTTTCTGGCGAGATCGCGAGTTTTGACGTGATTCGCCAGACTTTGGACCTCACAACCCTAGGCTCGCTCACGTCGAACGACGCGGTCAATCTCGAGCATGCGACCACGCCTGAAACTTTGCTCGGCGGCCATCTGGTGCAGGGTCATGTGGACACTGTTGGCGAGGTTGAATTTCTGAATCAGTCGAGCGAGGCATGTCGATGTCGAATCCAATTCGATCGTCGATATGAAGCCCTTCTGGTTCCACAGGGATCCGTGGCCGTTGACGGGGTGTCATTGACGGTTGCAGATCTGGGCGAAGGATGGTTCGAGGTAGCACTCATCCCGACAACGCTTGTGGAGACTACCTTTGGGCAGTACGCCGCAGGTGATGGTGTCAACCTTGAGTGGGATGTTATTGCCAAGATGGTGGAGCGGCAAATGGCTGCTCGCGCGGGCAATTGATTACCGCGTCATTGACTTGAGTCGGTCCACATCGATATCAACGCGGTCGCCAACCCGCAGACCAAGGTGATCGATCGATCCAGCTGGAAACTCAATTGCAAACCGAACCGGAACATGGCTTGAGTAGAGTGGCAATCGTTGCTCGTACCCCAACTGCGATTCAGCAGAGCCGCGGGCTGGCTCGGCCTTCATGCGGTACATCGTGGTGACTCGACCTTGCCCGTCAAGAAAGATGACGTCGATGTCGATGAGGCAGTTCGCCATCCAAAACCGATGAACCGTGGGAGTAGAAAAGACGAAAATCATGCCGGTCCCAGCTGGGATTGTTGCGCGGTCCATGAGGCCGCGTCGAATGGCGGCCTCGCTAATTGCCAGTTCAAGGTCCCAGTCTCGTGCCCCGATGCGAACCTGTTCCAGTGATGCTCCACTGCGATCGCAGCCGAATGTCATGAGTGACATGCCGCATAACACAAGAACTAACAGTCTGTGAGCCATTGAATATTCCTTGCTGTCAGGACAGCGTCGTCTGTGGGAATCGTGCTGATCTCAACTGTAGCGGCAAACTCTGCGGCGTCCATCGGCTGCGGGTCAGTTTGATCACCTACACCGCACCATGAAGCCAATAAGCCAATCACGCGTTCGGTGGGGACGCCCGCGGCGCGGAAGGACGAGATACGCGTATCGCCATGGCGTTTGGCCAGTCGCCGGCCGTCTTCGCCTCGGACAAGAGGCAGGTGCCACCAGCGGGGGGAGTCCAGCCCGAGGGCTGTGGCAATGGCCTGCTGCCGCGCTGCGCTTGAGAGCAGGTCGTTGCCACGTACGACATCGGTGACGCCTTGCCGGGCGTCATCCACCACAATGGCGAGTTGATAAGCCGGTCCTTGGGACGTCCACACTGGGAAGTCGCCAATTGAACGGCCAAGATTAAATGTGTGTGTTCCAGAGACCCGATCGTTGACGGTGTGCTCGCGGTCATCCACTAAGAATCGCCACGTTCGTGTTTCGTCGGGTTCGTTCCACGGGCGACCTGCATCGGCGGGTCGGAGGGTCGGCTCGTATCGCATGCCATCGTAATTGTCGTGAGGGGCTGACTGGGCGGCCTGTACTTCTTTGCGAGACAGGTCACATGGGAAGACTCGCCCGGATGAAGCGAGCGTGCGAAAGGCCGCGCGGCATGGGCCAACATCTGTCGACTGAATTGGCGTTTCGGTGTCCCACGTCAGTCCGAGCCAGGCCAGATCCTCACGGGCCTGGTTGATCGTCTCTGGTTTGACACGCGGGTGATCAAGGTCTTCTATTCGCAGGAGCATTGTCCAATTGTGCTGCTGCGCGAGTGCCCAGTTGATAGCGAATGTGCGTGCGTTCCCCAGATGAAGGGCGCCGGTGGGGGACGGGGCGAGGCGTGAAGTGCGGCCCGTCATGGCTTAGTGGTGGCCAATGTGCTTGCGAACGAGTTCCGCCCGCGCTGCCTGCGACTCTTCTGGCGAGAGCTTCTTGGCAGCCGCGTTCTGCAGGTGTCCGGCCTGAATCTCTTGGAAGAGCCGGTTGATGACCTGAAGAGACGGCGTCTTGACGATGTCAAGACACCGGCCAAGTCGAACGCTGCTCAGTCGCCGCATGGCTTCGTCGACCTTGAGCAGCTTTGCTGAACTTAGGATGGCGAGGTCCCGATCAATGCGGTCTTCTACTGCAATTCGGTTTCGTCGCAGAAGGACCTGCCGAGCCGACCGTTCATAATCAATGATGCCCGGCACGATGGTGTTTACAAATCGATCGAGCAGTTCCTCTTCAGAACACCCCAGCGTGATTTGGTTGCTGACTTGATAGAAGTTGCCAGACGATTCGGATCCTTCGCCGTAATACCCGCGGACGGCAAGGTGAAGGTCCTTGGCGGCCTGTCGTACCTTTTCGAGTTCTCGCGTGATGCGAAGTGCAGGAAGGTGCAGCATGGCAGAGAATCGGATCCCCGTTCCGGTGTTGGTCGCGCAGGCTGACTGGTATCCCCATCGTTCATGGAAGGCCCATTCGACTTGGGGCTCGATTGCAGCATCGAAGGTGCGAATGCGTTCGAAGCAAAGACCAGGCTGCAATCCCGGTGCCATGGCATGCATCCTGACGTGGTCTTCTTCGTTCACCATGACACTCAGTGCCTGATCCGATGAGACTGCGACAGCTCGGGGACCTTTTGCATCTGCATGCTGGCGGCTGATGAGATGTTGCTCAAAGAGAAGTCGTCGCTGCATGGATGTTGCCGTCTCAAGGTCGATCCAGCTGGTTGGTTCAGCCGCTGCGTCGCTCTCGAGGGCCGGCTGCACACGCGTCATGGCCTCACGTCGTTGATCGGTTGTGGACCGGTGTACGAAAGGAAGCTTGGCCACATTGCGGGCCAGTCGCGCCCTACTGCTGAGCACGACATCCTCGTCGAGTGACTCGCTTGTTGTCAGGTCATCTGTCGATGGCTCGCTCACGATTCGCCTCCGTCAGTGTGTGGGTGATCGGCGAGTTCCGTCAGTTTGGCTTTGAGTTCGGCGGCGCGTTCGTATTGTTCGGCACGTACGGCTTGTTCGAGTTCTTCGACGAGGCGGCGTGACTCAAAGCGTCGCGCGACATCGCGTTCACTTCCAGATGGACCGCGTCCTACATGATGTGTCGCGCCGCCTTGTGATCGCTCAATCATGATGTCGACACCTTTGCCGAACGTGTCGTAGCAGGTGGGGCATCCGAAGAGTGAGTCCTTGCGGATTCGGCTGAAGGATGTGCCACATCCAGGGCACGTTGGCATCTTTGAACGAGGAGTGAGGGAATGGCCGGGTGAGTGTTTCCCGAGTTGATTGCCCGGATTTGGTACGCCAGCCTCTTTGGCATGAAGGGCGCACAAGTGAATCTCGCGGTGTTGATCGCCCTTGATGATGACCTGGTGCACCACGGCGGGCTTGTTGCAGCGATCGCACTTCATGATGCCGTGGTTTCCATGCTTTGCAGGCCACACCGAATGGCGTGAGCTTGCCGGATGATGTGTTCGGCCGCGTCGAGTGTTTGTACCGTGGCGCCGTCTGAGAGTGCGTTGCTTGGGTCGGGGTGTGTTTCAATAAAGAGCGCGTCGACGCCAGCGGCTGTGGCGGCGCGGGCGAGTAGGCCGGCGCGATCGGGCCGTCCTGCCGTCTGCACGGGTTCCCCATCGCTCCGTGTGCCGCCACCGGGGAGCTGTGTCGAGTGGGTCACATCGAAACAGATGGGCCAGCCAAGATCAGCAAGATCGCCAAGTCCAATGAAGTCATTGACGAGTCGGTGGTATCCAAAGAAGGTGCCACGCTCGGTCAACATGATGCCGCCAGCTCCGGCTTCAACGGCCTTGTGAGCCGCATGTGCCATGTCGGCGGGGGCGAGGAATTGCCCCTTCTTGATGTTGATCGGTTTGCCGGTTTCGCCGCAGGCGGCAAGCAGATTCGTTTGGCGGCACAGGAAGGCCGGAATCTGCAGCATGTCAACAGCCTCTGCGACAGTGCCCGCTTGCTCAGGCTCGTGGACGTCGGTTGTGATGGGCACGTCAAACGCATCCTTGATGCGGACCAACGCATCAAGCCCCTCGCGAATGCCGGGGCCTCGCGGCGAGCCAAGGCTGGTGCGGTTGGCTTTGTCGAAGCTGCCCTTGAAGATCCAGGGAAGCCCGAGTTCGCCACAGACAGCGGCGATTCGCTCAGCGATGGCAGTTTGGATGGCGTCATCCTCCAGCACGCAGGGGCCAGCAATGATGACAAGGTCCTGCTGTGGACCGATGGCAATGGGGCCGATGCTCAATGGTGTGCTCATGCGACACAGGATATCCGCCCCGGCAGGTCCGGGAAACACTCCCCGCACGGAAGGTTGAGGTTGGATTTCGCCGATCCTGGCATATTCGTTGTGGCCATCTTGTGGTATTCGGGTCAAGATTGCCAGCTGGTGGTCCGATGCCATCAGGTGGAGCCTTGTGGTGTCTCACAAGGTTCGGCCCCAATGGGGGCCATCAGGAGGCTGCTCAATAATGTCAAAGATGCCGCGTGAACCGGAAGCTTTCTCAGAGGTCGTTCTTCACCTGCTCGAGAAGCGATTCCCTGGACATGACGTCGAACTTGCTGGCGGCATGGACTTGATCATCGATGGTCGCCATCTCGCTTTGGCCAATCTCTTCCGCATGGTGAATTGTGACCCTGACAACGGGTTTGAGATTGTCAACGAGTTCCTGCATCGCATCACAGAGGGCGACGCTGTGGCCGCGGCTCCGCTGCCGCTCTCGCTCGCTCGTGCTCGCATTATGCCCCGTATTCAGCCGGACTCTCTCTTCGAGCATCTCGATCGTGAGCAGGTCGCTCACACGCCATGGGTGAATGGCACATCGATTGTCTATGTGATAGATCTGCCTCGAATGACGGTCAGCATTACGCTTGAGCAAATCATTCGCTGGGGACTGAGTATCGACGAGGTGGAAGTGCTCGCGCGCGAAAATCTCTCCAAGTACACGCCATCTGTTGAAGTTCGACTGGTCGAATCGGAGGAGGGCGGACGCGTGGCAATTCTTTCAGTCCAGGACGGCTACGACGCCGCGAGACTATTGATGGAGTCGCTGCATGGTCGGCTTGCCCCCAAACTTCACGGTGACTTTTATGTGGCGGCTCCGGCACGAGACATCTTCCTGGCCATTTCGCAAGGCCCTGATGGGTTCTTGCAGCGTGTGCAGAGCCGAGTTGATCGTGACTATCAACGATTGCCCTACCCCATTACGAAGGATCTCTTCGTCGTGACTCAGGATGGCATCGCAGGCACGGCCACTGCGGCATAGCGAGCAGCCCGCGAAACTTCGCTACCCTAATGCCGTGTTGTTGCTCTTAGACAATTACGATTCCTTTACGTGGAACTTGGTGCACTGCATCGGCGTGCTCGACCCATCCCTCGAAGTGCAGGTCGTTCGCAATGATGACGTGACTGCCGATGATGTGATGGAGATGGGGCCAAGTCATATTGTGCTCTCCCCAGGTCCATGTACGCCAAATGAAGCGGGGGTTTGCGGCGATGTTGTTCTCGCAGCGCGTGGCAAGATCCCGATTCTGGGCGTGTGTCTTGGTCATCAAGTTATTGCTGCTGTTCATGGCATGTCCGTGGATCGGCACCCTCTGCCGATGCACGGCAAGACCTCGAAGATTCATCATGATGGTCAAGGGATCTTTGTTGGCCAAGACAATCCCATGGTGGCCATGCGGTATCACTCGCTCATCATTGAGCCCGGCACGATGACGAATGACTTTGAGGTGTCAGCTCGAACAGAAGAGGGCGACATCATGGCGATTCGATGGAAGGGTGGGTGGCCCAATGGGCCCGCGGCCTCGCTTACCGGCGTGCAGTTTCATCCAGAGAGCTTTATGAGCCCAGCGGGGCCGGACCTCGTCAAGGCGTTCTTGAATCAGCCGCCGTTCACCCCGTCGGCTTGAGGCCTTCAATCATGGTCATGAATGCCGCTCGCGTTGCTGAGACGGTATCGGTAGGCCCGAGCAGTTTGATAAAGACTGACCCGTACGGAGACTCGACCATCGCGACGAGCATCGTGTAGTCATCCTTGTGCCATCCACCGCCCATGCCGCGATACTGGCCGCGGAGCTCAACGAGCGTAATAGGCATTCCCGAGACTTCAAGCGTGCTGATTTCAGCTTGCGGTATGAGATCTTCACCCTGAAACTGTGGGGTCCATCGTTGGATGTTGGCTTGGCGTGTATTGCCTGAGGCTTCTGGAAAGTGTGTAACGACCAGTTCAGCAGGTTCTGCACCTGCAGGTGCTGGGATCACCCAGTTGATCTTCCGCATGTCGTTGCGTGGCGGTTCCCATCGCCACGTCGGGTCGGTGGGAGCACTGAGGCTGACAAAGTCAGCGCGTCGTGGATCGGCAGGGGGGCCTTCGGGCGTAAACGATGTGTCTTTGGTCTCAGCAGTTGTATCAACTGCTCCGAGCCCGCGTCGCTTGGTGTCCTTGAGCGTTGTGGATGTATGGTTTCCGGCTCCGGGTGGTGGTGGTGGAGCCGAACTTTCATCGCAGGCGCTGGTAAGCAGCACAGCGGATGCAATAAGTACAACAAGGCGAAGTTCAGTCATACGCGGCACGATAGCATGACGCCCATGGATCTGACAGTTATCAATGCCAACCTCTGGGACGGCGACGGAGACACTCCACAGCCCCGGGATCTACACGTACGCGGCGGCCGCGTGCATGCCGCCGAGGCCATTCACGCCAAGGAACTCGATGTCGGCGGGCGTGTCGTGACGCCCGGCTTCGTCGATGCGCATATTCACTTGTTGCTTGCGGGCGAGTCGTTGATGCACCTCGACTTGTCAGAAATCAAGAGTCGCGACTCCTTTGAAGCGGCGATAGAGGGAGCACATGAGTCACTGCCGGAAGGCCGGTGGCTCATTGCGACGGGGTGGAATCACACGCAGTGGGGAGGTCAGTGTTTGCCAGATCGCACATGGCTTCGCGCTGCAGGTGATCGGCCAGTGGTGTGTTGGCGGTGCGACTGGCACAGTGTGGTGGTAAATGATGCGGTGCTTCGCCTACTGGACCTGGACTCACCGGCTGCAGTTCAAGAGCACATTGTGCGTGATGGCTGCGGAGATGTGAGCGGTGTCATGGTGGAGTCGGCAGCCTGGGAGCTTGTGAACCCAGTTATTCCTCCGCTCCCAGCAGCTGCGAGAGATGAGGCATTGAGCCGGGCGATTGACGTCATGTTGCATCATGGTGTGACCGGGGCGCGGAGCATGGAGTATCGCAAAGACATTGAATTGCACTTCCTGCCGATCTCACATTCAGTTGTGCCGCGGCTCTCGCTCGTGCAGCTCGATCGCACGCTGCCACTTGACACAGCATGGCGGCATGAAGCCGCGTGGACCGATCGCATGTTCTTGAGCGGATGCAAGGCCTTCTTTGATGGCACGCTCGGCTCACGCACAGCGCGACTTCGAAAGCCATACTCGGATGATCCAACATCGCACGGTGTATGGCTGGAGTTGGCCCTGAGCAATCAAGACGAAGCATGGTGCAAGGCTGTCGTCGACTCGGGCCTTGCTCCGGTCATTCACGCGATTGGCGACGCCGCTGTGGGGCGTGCCTTATATGTGCTTCGAGATGTGCCTGATGAACTACGCCCGACTGTGGAGCATGCCGAGGTGGTTGCCGCTGAAGATCTTGCGGTGATGAGCGGCATGCGGATGAGCGTCCAGCCGACGCACCGGGCTGAGGATGCCGCGATGGCGCCGGCAAGGCTTGGCGAGCGGGCGAGGTGTGTGCTGCCGCTTCGGGACATGCAAGAGGCCGGCGCCCGCTTGAGCTTTGGAACGGACTGGCCAATTGTGCCTATCGACCCGCTCGCGACTCTTCGTGCTGCAATCTTGGGCACTGATGCCAACGGGCAGCCGTTCTTTGATGATCAGCGGCTCACGCCAGTTGAAGCGATCCGGGCGAGCACGACTGATGCCGCCGAGGCGTGCGGGTTCGAGGCTGGCTTGCGGCGTGGGCACGCCGCTAACTTCCTGGTGTGGTCGGGCGATCCATTTACCGACATCAGCACAGCTTCTGTGCAAGCGACCTACATTGATGGGAAACTGGTGAGCGGCCATATTCCGACTGAGCCAAGGAGCGTGTCATGAGTGAGCGACTGACCCACATCGACGAACAAGGACATGCCGTCATGGTGGATGTCTCATCAAAGCCAATCGTCCGTCGACGGGCGGTGGCCGAGTCATTCTTCCACGCGGCTGCAAGCACACTTGATCGCATCATGGCCGGTGATTTGCCGAAGGGGGAGGCGCTCGCTGTCGCTCGGCTTGCTGGTATTCAGGTCGCCAAGCGAGTAGATGCCATTATTCCACTGTGTCACACGTTGCCACTCGATCACGTCGAAGTGATCTTCGAGCGGACAGCGTCTGATGCCATTCGAATCGAGGCTTCAACAGTGGTGACCGCGCGGACAGGTGTCGAGATGGAGGCCTTGACGGCTGTGAGTATTGCCGCGTT
>JABJQE010000344.1 GCA_018663565.1 Phycisphaerae bacterium | reverse complement strand
CAAGGCACACACCAACACTATGAGAATGTCTCGAACGCCCCGAATCTCCCAAAGATGCAACTCGCTCAGCGGTCGCTCCGGCTCAACATCGCTCATGCGACTGCCCCTTGTGCGGCGGCGATCAGCTCGATAGAGCTGTGCCGATGGCTTCTTCGATGTCTCGTGGGTTGAACGCTTCCCGGAAGTCATACACGCTCGAGAAGTCCTCGAGCGAATCATCTGCTTGTTGCTTGAGCAACCCGGCGTCGATCATGGCAAAGACCATGCGACCGAAATCTTCGGTTCGCTGTACACGCCAGCATTCCAGGACAGTGCGAGCAAGCAGACCATACCGCTGAATGGCGTACTCCCGCAGACCCATGCAGAGCTGCTGTCCAGTCACGTGCCGATCGAGTTCGCCGTACCTGTCCGGGTCAAGATGAACCTGCTGCGCTGTAAAGGACAAACCCTCCTGCACAAACTGATAGGCCTCGAGCGGATAGGGCCCCGCTGCTCGAAGCAGCGACCTCAGTTCATCTTGCTGGGCTTGATCATTCATGTCTCAGGGTCCAAGTACTCGCAGGTGAGCCCCGATGATATCGGGCGTTGGCCGGAATGGCCGTGACAAGTTTCCCCTTTTGTGGATTCTTTGGGCTGTGGAGGCCCGAATTAGCCACTCGGCCAGAACAGTCAAGCGAGCATGTGGGCGGCAATCGGGCCCCTTATGCAGCTCCGCCGCCGACAACCCACTGCGGCGCATCATCTCGGCCGAGTACATCGGCCAAGAGTGTGTCGATCGTATTGCCTTCGGCGCGGCAGGCGAGCACACCAGCGAGGCCCGGACCAAAGCGAACGAGGTCGTGGTCGAGATCCAACGCCGAAGCCCCATGCGTTGTCGCCATCGAGAGCAACAGCCGGGCGTCTACACCGTCCCGCTGAAAGAGCAACCGCATGTCGTCGAGCACACTCAGACGATCCGGCGTATCGAGGCACAACAGGGAGTCCGTACCGAGGCACACGGTGACTCCGGCATCATGGAGCCGGCGCCACGGATGCGAAGGCAGCATGGGTGGACAGTGACCGAACGCCGCGCTCGCCCGAGGGCAATAGACCACCCGAACATCCGACGCCGCCAGCATGTCGACATGACGCGGCTCAATCCAGTTGAGGTGTGCGCACAAGAACTGACCACGATCAAGCGAGCCAATCAACGCATCAATTGGGTGAGCGTGCGGCACATCAACTGACGTGTCCCACACCCCAATGTCTCGCTCAAGCATGTCCCGCAGCGATCCCGTACCCGATACAGACAATTCGATTTCTGCTGGAGTCTCTGCCAGATGGGTCGTCAGAGGAAGACCGCACTCCGCCGCAGCCCCGAAGACGGCAGGCCCACAGGAATATGGCGCATGAGGGGAGAGCCCAAGTCGGATTCCCTGGGCTTCGAGTGGGCCACCCTCAGCCATTGCCCGCATCCGGTCCACCGTCGCATTCTGCCGGTCACCAAGCCCAAAGACCTCCTGAAAGCTCACTCCCCGCAACGAACTCTCCCGGAGAGCCTTCGCCGTTGCCATAGGAGAATGTCCCGCAATATCGCCAATACAACTTGTGCCCCCGGCGAGGGAGAGCTCAATTCCTCGCTGCACTGCCTGCTTGCACAAGGCCGGCGTCTGGGCCGCTCGCAGCGCCCTGACCTGCCCCACCCATCCACGAAAGTCATTGCCGGCTGCCGGCCAGACGCCATCTCCACTGAGGTCGAGATGGGCGTGGGCATTGACCAAGCCCGGCAGAAGCAGCATTTCAGGCATCTGAACGAGTTCTGCGCTAGGCACGCTGCCGATTTGCTCGGGCGACCCAGCGGCAAGGATTTGGTCGCCTTCCACCAGAACAGCCCCTGGGCAGGCTGCCATTCCGGTGGCATCAATCACGCCAGCGGCGAGGATCATGCGACGATTGTGGGCAAGTTCTCCACTGGTTCTACTCATGTCCGCGAGTTGCTCCAACCTGCTGCCCCATCGATCGATACACTTACTCTGCCTCGGTTGGCACTCGCCAATGATATGGCATGATCGTCATGCCACCTGATTTGCTTTCTGCAAGACCGCCGCCGGGCCTAGCACGACACTGCCTTTGGAGGGATGTCCATGATTCGTTTCCTGACTCTCAGCTTGCTGACCGCTTCTGTTCTTGGAACCGTCGGCTGTGTTCCAAACGAAACCAACCGCAAGTATGAAGCCTTGCAGAACGTCAATCGTTCCCTCGTCCAGCAGCTCAGCGATGCCGAGCGAAGCCGGGCCGAAATGGAACAAACGCTCGTTCGTCGCAACCAGGAGCTCGATCAATCCAAATCAGAGATTGATCGCATAACGACTGACTACGACGGCCTGAGCACCAAGTGGGACACGCTTGCTCAGCGGAATGACACGCTTGCTCGACATCTGACCGCACTTGAGATTGGCGAACTGCCCGAGGACATGGAAGCCGCCTTGTCAGCCATCGCAGCCAGCAACCCCGATCAAATCTCCTTCGATCCCAACACAGGCATGCTTCGCTTCTCAAGCGACCTCACGTTTGCAAGTGGCTCGGATCAACTCCGTGCTGGCAGCGACACCCCGCTTGCTGCCGTTGCGAAGATCATCTCGTCCCCAACTGCCGTGCCACTTGAGGTGCTCGTTGTTGGTCACACCGATGATGTTCCAGTCACGCATTCAAGGCAAGCCCACCCGTCGAACCTCCACTTGTCGGTGCACCGAGCGATTGCCGTTCGTAATGCATTGGTCAACGCTGGAGTAACCGCCGAGCAAGTACGCGTCGCAGGCGATGGGCAATTCCATCCGCTCGTGGTCAACACCACTGGCGGCACCGCTGAAAATCGCCGCGTCGAAATCTACCTCGTCCCCGCACCTCGCACGGAGACGATCGTGGAAGTTGACACCACAAGCCAGGATGCGTTCAACGAACCAATGAAGTGATTCCCTCTGCATACTAGGGACGAACGCTCGTGCCAACCAACGGACTGGACCTGGCCGCACTCTGTGGACGCCGTATTCGAACCCCCGCCGAGGGAGCCGGACGCTTTACGCAGTTTGCGCTGCACACGCTTGCCGGAGCGGTGTTTCGACCAGGCCGCTGGCTCCGC
The DNA here is from genome assembly GCA_018663565.1 of Phycisphaerae bacterium. Taxonomy (GTDB): domain Bacteria; phylum Planctomycetota; class Phycisphaerae; order Phycisphaerales; family SM1A02; genus UBA12567. The sequence continues at coordinate 7,020 of JABJQE010000344.1, read as the reverse complement.
TGGCGTATCCTCCGGCCGCTCATCATGCAGGTGGGCGTGCAGAGCATTCCGGTAGTCGGCATTACCGGTGGGTTCATCGGCATGCTGCTTGCGTTGGAGAGCTTTGAACAGTTCGCGGCCTACGGTCTTGAAAACAAACTCGGCATGATCATCAACGTGTCGGTCGTCAAGCAGATTGGACCTGTCCTTGCCGCTGTGATGGTTGCAGGAAGAGTAGGTGGGGCGCTCACCGCAGAACTTGGCACCATGCGTGTGACCGAGCAACTCGATGCAGTACGGTCGATGGGCGCGGACCCAATAGATGTGCTCGTCGTGCCACGAGTCCTCGTGTGCACGGTCATGACGCCTATCTTGACGATCTTCTCAGACCTCCTTGGTGTCATGGGCGGCGCCGCCTTTACGGTTTCGTGGAATGGCGTCTCTGGCCTCGATTACTGGAATAACACGGCATGGTTTCTGAGTTTCTGGGAACCCACAACCGGACTCATCAAAGCAACATTCTTTGGACTCAGCATTGGACTCATCTCGTGCTATAAAGGATTCAATTGCAGACCTGGTGCTGCTGGCGTTGGCCAGGCAACTACCGAGTCCTTCGTGTCATCCTTCCTTGCGATCATCATCATCAATCTTGCCCTTGCCGAATTCCTTCGGACATTCGGCGCGATATTTCTCGATATTGGATTCAAGAGCCCACTCTCATGACCACATTTCTCGCCATTGTTCTGACAGCAATCGCACAGTCACCCGGCAGCACACCCCCCGCCGCAACCGGCGTGCCGCTCATTACGCCTGAGGGGCCGCTGCAACGCACCGACATGGTGAAACATCGTTTCAAGATGAAGGTGTCTATCAACTACGAACCCCAACAATCCACAAAAGCCAAGTGGGTGCTGCCGCTCATTGCTGATGGTCCGTGGAGCACGCTTGACCCTGAGAACTTTACAGTTGTGCTTTCAGCCGGAACCGATCACATCACCCTCGATGGCAGAGATGACTTCACTGTGCCCACAGCCCTAGGTGCTGGTGAGTTGCAGATAGCCGTGCCGCCTGTGAATACATGGCCGCTTCATATCACCGTCGAAGCCAACGTCACCACTTGGTCGAGCCGTCTCGACAATGAAGCCGCCATGCAAATTGGATGGCCAGACAGTTGGCCGGCTCACGTATCAAAACTCGCCAGGCCAAGCCCACTCATTGAGTCCGGCGCGAAGATCATTACCGACACCGTCGAGCAACTTACGGGCGGCCAGGTCAGAAGTGTGCCCCCGATTCAAGCCGCCAAGTTGATTGTGCAAGATGCGTGCAGCAAGTTCGAGGTTGGCCAGACACATATGTCGTTCGGTCCACAAGGGCAGCTACGCGGCATCGCAGTTGTCGGCGCAGAAGCTGCGGCCAAGGCTGGGAGCGGTTCATCCGCTGATCTCGTTTGTATTTGTGTCGCGATGCTCCGCGCAGCAGGGCTTCCCGCCCGGCCTGTCATCGGAATAGGCACCGGCACAGCTGGGCGGATCGGCGAGTTTGGCGTGTGGGCTGAGGTCTACATTCCAAAATGTGGGTGGACTCCGTTTGATCCTGACAAGCTTCGGGAACAGTCCATTCGCACGTTGAATGCGACCCAGCCATGGGAATACTTTGGAACATTTCCGCAACTACAACGCCGCATTCCACTCTCGTGGTCATTTGCTCCTCAAAACGGCAGCACTGCATTTGACAGTTGGGCAGTGTGGGGCTGGACACGATTCCTCCCCTCGGCGGACTTCCCCGTCACCATCACTGACACAATCATCCAAACGAAGTCTGGCCCATTCTCGTTGGCACCTCAACGAACCGTACCCTCAAGTGTCAGGCTGGATCGAAAATGAGAGATGAAGGCCCGTCAGACGATGACCTGCACCGTTTCGGAGACGAGGGCAGCCAGAGTGGCTGGTGCCCCGACTGCGGCGCACAAGTCTACGACGAAGCAGAGTTCTGCCCCGACTGCGGCAATCAAATCGGTGGCCGAGTTCTCCGAAGACCGCGCGCCGCAACTGTGTTTCGCAAACGGATGATCATCCTAATCACCCTTGTGGTGATCGCGGTGTTCTTCATTGTGTTCGGGATGTAGGGCGCGGATTTGCCCGTACCTGATCCCTTCACAACCTCTGCTTTCAGATCCACCACCGGCTTTGCTGAAACTTCACTCCGCAGTCTTGCCCGACAATCCCAACGCCTCCGCCTCTTCTGACATGGCGTCGATGCATCCTTGTATGAGTTCGTCCTGCTCGCAGCCGAGTTCGGCGCAGCCAAGAACAATGTCCTCGCGGCTCACTGCGGCGGCGAAGTTGGCGGTCTTGAGTTTCTTGCGGACGCTCTTGGGTTTCAGTCCTTCAATGCCGGCCGGCCGAACCTTGCAGACCGCCACGATGAAGCCGGCGAGTTCATCCACCGCGAACAAATGCTTTGCCATTGCCGACTCGCGTGGCACACCGCTGTAGGTGGCGTGGCCGAGAATTGCGTCGATGATTTCGCCATCGACATCGCCCCGCTCCCGCAAATGCGCCACGCCCACGAATGGATGCTCATCCTTGGTGGGATGCCGCTCGTAGTCGAAGTCATGCAGCAATCCGCACACCCTCCAGCGGCCCGCCTGATCAGGCGCCACCTTCCGGGCGTACCCCGTCATGCATGCCGCCACACACTCCATGTGCTGCCGCAGAGCGGGACTCTCAACCCAGGTATGCATTAAATCGGTAGCTGTCTCAACGGTCATGCTCATGCCGGAGAGTGTATCGATGGCCTTGGGCAAACTCCCTGAGAGACCGCATACCGGGATTCACCAAGCGACAATCGTCCATCAGAACTCCGATTCCGGCATGGAGAGACCTACATTAGATATTTGTATCCCACAATCGTCTTTCGGCAGCGTTTGTCGGCAGAGTATGAGAGTATGGTGGACGCTCACCAACGAGAATGGGACTTGGCGGTGAGAAGAGATTAAGAGAGGCCAAGTACATGGTGACGGAAGTCCAAACGAAGCCTAATGGGCTAACGGCAGTTCTGAATGCCGCCTTTGACGGCGAGGCGGAAGCGGCCGAGGCGGCGTGGGCAGCGGTCTATGACGACATACATCATATGGCGCATTACGCGGTCTCAACCGAAGCTCCAGCGACGCAATTGCAAGCCACGCTGCTCGTGCATGAGGTCTTTCTGAAGCTCGATCGGTATCACCCAGATCAATGGGATAGCCGGCGGCACTTCTTTGGCGCTGTATCGCGGTGCATGCAGCAATATCTTGTCGATCATGCGCGACATCGATCTGCGAAGCGACGCGGTGGTGACCGAAGCAAACTCTCACTGACGGTTGTTGTGGGCGAACTCGCCTCATATGACTTGGCAATCTCCAATGAGATCCCGAGTTTGCTTACCGCCTTTGCAGAACTTGAAACCGAATCGCCTCGCGCTGCCGAAGTGGCTCGGCTTCGATACATCCTTGGACTCACCATACACCAGGCCTCACATATCATGGGAATCTCTGAACGCACCGTCAAGAAGGACTGGGCCTACGCTCGGGCCTGGCTTCGGCGGGAATTAGATCGAATTGATTGATGTCTAATAGTCAACCCTACCCACCGAAACAACTGTCCTCTGCCGATCACAGCAGTCGACGACGCGATCTCTTTGATGCCGCTGTTGAACTCACGCCTGCCGCGCGAGACGCATTCCTCCGTGCCAACACAATAGACGAGCCTGAACTACTTGAAGAGATTCGTTCTCTGCTTCGGTACTACGAGACGGTCGCCGTGCCAGAAACGGAGCATCAGTCGCCCTCTGAGTACTCCCTCATTGGGAACACAATTGGCGGATGCCGCGTTCTTCGGCACCTCGGTTCCGGCGGAATGGGCGTGGTCTACGAAGCTGAGCAATTGCACCCACATCGTCAGGTCGCGATCAAGATTCTGCGGCCTGGAATAGACAACAAGAGCCTGCTCGCTCGAATCAAACACGAAGCCGAACTACTTGGCCGACTCTGCCACCCTGGCATTGCGAGAATCTATGGGTCTGGCAGCTTTGATGATGGGCATGGTGGTGTGCCGTACTTCATCATGGAACTCATCGAGCACGCCTTGCCGATAACCGACTACGCTGATGCCCATCAGCTCGACACACGGCAACGCATCGAACTCATAAAGATGGTGTGCGAGAGTATTCATCACGGCCACGAACGTGGCGTGATCCATCGCGATCTCAAACCAGGCAATATTCTGGTTGATGAGCACGGCGTCCCACGCGTCATTGACTTTGGTGTTGCGACAACTGACGCTGAAGCCGACTCTCCAATCACACAACTCACGCGTCAAGGTCAAATGATCGGAACGCTGCAGTACATGAGTCCAGAACAGGTCGACTCCAAACAGCACAATGTTGATGCCCGCACTGATGTCTACGGTCTTGGATGCGTGCTATACGAACTGCTCGCAGGAAGACCGCCCATAGATCTCGATGGCAGGCCACTTCATGAAGTGGCCAGGGCCATTTGCGATACAGCACCGCAGCCACTGGCCTTGACCGACCGCATGCTTCGGGGCGGTCTCGAAACAATCTGCGGGACAGCCATGTCCAAAGAACCATCGAGACGTTACCAATCGGCGGCAGCCTTACAAAATGATTTGCAGCGGCACCTACGCTTTGAACCCATCATGGCACGGCCACCGAGCATGCTCTACTTGACCGGTCGGTTTGTGAGACGGCACCGCACGCCGGTTGCGTTGGCGACGGTACTCATCGCTGTTCTGTCGACAACGCTCATCATGGTGAGTAGCTCGCTCGCACGCGAAACCGCGCACCGGCATCGGGCCGAGCACGAGCACAACCGAGTCAAGCAAGTCCTCGCCACAATCGGAGACAGCCTTGACTCCATCGACCATCCGAAGGATGGCGAAGCCCCCCTTCTTGCCATGCTGGAGGAAATGACACGCAACGCCGACGCTGGAGCTCTCCAAGAACCCACCGCCGAGGCCGCGGTGCGACGCATGGTGTCGGCGGCACTTCGACGATCTGGCCGCATTCCAGAAGCAGCAGCGCAGCTTACGATCGCGGCGAACCTGTATGAACAACACGCAGGTCTTGACGATCCCGAAACACAAAATTGCATGCTTGATCTCGCAGCGTTGCACAGTGATCTAGATCACGGCCTGTACGATCAGGTCAAGGCTGGAGATTGTGCCCGGCGAGTCCTGCGATGGCGAGAAACACACTTCGGACAAAACGACCCGCGCACCATGGATGCAGCCGAGACATTGGCTTGGAGCCAGCGAAATTATAAGGGTGGAGAAGAGTCACGACCTCTGTACAAACAACTGATCTCATGGCTTCGCTCACAATCGAATATCGACCACGAGCGGCTTGTCGGCGTACTGCTACCGTACGGACTAACGCAACATCGCCGCCCCACGATGGACCAGGCCGTTGCGTGCTACCGGGAAGCGGGTGAACTTGCACGCACCCACCTCGGTCCAACACACTGGAGCATTGACGAGAGCCGAATTCTTCAGGCGCTCGCACAACGTGACCTGCAGCGCTTCGACGACGCGGCCCTTACCCTTGAAGAGATCCTGCCCGATCTCATTGCTGCGAGCGATCCGGGCAATACTGATGTATTGCGGAATCGTGCCTTGTATGCGTCAATCCTGGCCCGAGGTGGCCACGGCGACGAAGGAATCGCTGAAATCGAAGAAGCCCTTGCCCGCATTCGGCCTCACATCGAGGCGAACCACCCCTCATTTGTGCTTGCCAGAACAAAGCGGCTTCAATTGTTGTTGTGGGCCGGACGGCTACCCCAATGCCTCACTGAGTGCGAAGCGATGTGGACACTTGCCAATGACTCTGGCGAACTACCGCGAGGAACAATTCTCAGCGTCGCCTCTTCCGCCGCTGCGATCTTGTGTGACAGGGCAGCAACACAACGATGGGTCGATCGATACGCTGCGTGGGAACCACTCTGGCCAGACGAAGTCCTTCCACGCGGCGTCAAGGCGATGGATACGCCACTCCATGAAGGATTCATCGCCCACGTCGACTTTATGGTTTACGAAACGGCACTCGCGGAGCATCTCATGAATGCTGGGCATATGGACCTAGCCCGCGCTATGCTTCAGCGAGTTGTGAGCGAAGGCCGCAAGTCAAGTGTTGCTCCATGGCTCATTGCCCGCGCCGAGGTTGGACTGGCCGGCGTTGAAGCACGCAACGGTCATCCAGATCGAGCCGCTGAGCTTCGTGCTGCCGCAATCAACAGAACCTCGCAGAATTCGCCGAGCTGGCTCACGCCTTTGTGCAAACACAATGCGTCACGTACGGCGCATGCCGACTAATCAACTTGCTCGCTGCGGGCCGCCCGATCGTTTATGGGGCGATTGCCCCTGATTCGCCCTTGGCCTCTTCTGCGGAGGACGCATTAGATAGCCGGGGCGGTTTGCTTTTTTTCGGGTCGATCGATTTCTTTCTGACATCTGTGATCGTCCAAATGATGGTCTTGGGCAAACCCCCTAGGTGGCCGCATCAATCTCAAAGAGGTTTGATACAAGATCAGCCGGACTGGCCAAGATGTGGCGTCCACACATACACACACACCGCAACTGGCCAAAAAGAGCAACGACCCCTTCTGCAAGGGATCGTTGTCACAGGAGTTTGCCAGCGTGTTTGAGCGATTCTCTTCATTCGCTTAGCAGCCGACATATGAGGAATGGGTTCTTTAGTCGGTCGAGTCGTCCCAGAATGACTCTCGATCTTCGTGAGGTGGCTCTTCGGTGTGATCCATCTGTGTAAGCAAGTTCCGCAGGCACATATTCTCCCGCCGCGATGCTTCGACATCAAACACAAGGTAATTCAAACACAACCTCATGTAATCCAGTGATTGCTCAAGGGCGTCGAGACACTTTGAAACTTCGTGTTCATCGGCCCGAGCTCCCTCAGAAAGTCCAACCAACATCGCCCGCTCTCTCTGCGGGAGGGTGCTGATCCGATCCATCAAGACCGAAAAATGTT
>JABJQE010000043.1 GCA_018663565.1 Phycisphaerae bacterium | reverse complement strand
TGACAAGCGACACTTCCTGCATGCGTTCACGGCGACACACTTCTGCGTCGTCCATTCGAGACAACGTCTCCACAACAGATTGATACAGGCCGCGAGCGGCATTATCGCTCGCTAACGCCTCGTCATATCCCTTGTCTGCCGCTTTCCACGCTCGTGTCATAGATGGCAATCGTAGCATGCCCCACTCGCCTCACGGAATGGGACGGCCATGAGGATCTTCGTCTTGGTCACCCACCGCGGCGGCAAGATCTTTTGCAATCCCGGGGTCACTCACATGCTCAAGCCGCTCGGCCGCCGAATGAAGATGACTTGATGGGATGTTTGCTCGCCCAGCAAGATAAGTCTCCCACAAGCGATGCGCCCGCACCAAACCACGAGCCTCGGATCTGCCAGCCTCAGTCAAAGCCCATTTGCCCTCTTCCACCCGAGCGAGTAGTCCCCGCCGGATACGACCGAGCACGCCAGAGAGCCGCTTCGGACCAATTCTGACATCAGAGCGGAGCATATTCTCGACGGCGTCCTGATCGGTTGACAGCGCTCGCTCCTCGAGCCGAAACAACAACCCCAGAACATCCTCGATGGCAATACGCTGCCCATCTCGGCGAGCACGCCATCGGCGCGCAAGCACCCCGCGACCTGGCGAGACGATTGCGGCACTCAAGAAGAGCACCGAGGCGGCGACCGCCATCATTCCTGCAGACGATGTGTCTAATCCGCCGCCGACAATCCAACCTGGCACCGTGATCGCAGCAAGATGGCCGCTCACTGCAGCAATTGCCCCGAGCACAATCGACCACACAATCACCCACTTCATACTGCGTGTCAGCAGCAGGGCGGTTGCGGCAGGCGCCACAAGTAAGGCCACAGTGATAATGCTCCCCACTGCTTCAAAACATGCCACACAGGTGGCGGCGGTCAAAACCATCAACCCGTAATGCACCCACTTGGCCGCGAACCCCTGCGCTGTTGCAAGCTCTGGATCGAAGGAGGTTGCAAGAATCTCTTTGTAAAAGATCGCCGACGCCAACACATTGAGTGCAAGCACAATCACCAGTGGAACCACGATGCGAGGGACCTCAAGTCCGCCAAGAGCAAAGGTGTCGAGTGGAGCCAATTCAATTGCGCCGTACAACACACAGTTGGCGTCGAGATCAACCGAGTCAGCCGTTTGGACAATCAAGAGAAGACCGAGCGAAAAGAAAGCAGTAAAGACAAGACCCATGGCAGCCCCGCGTTCAACGCGGCCCCACCGATGAACCAGTTGCGTCAAGACCGCTGCCAAGATGCCAGACACGGCAGCTCCCACAAACATCCAGCCGCCCGATCGACTACCACTGACCAAAAACCCTATCGCAATTCCAGGAAGCACAGCATGCGAAATGGCATCGCCCATCATGCCCATGCCCCGCACAACCAACCACGATCCAGGCACCGCGCAGCAGGCTGCAGCCAGCACGCCGATCACCATGATCCAGCCGTCGTACTCGAGCGTCATGCACCGCTCCGCAGCGGATGGGGACTTTGATGCGTATCGGGCTCGCCCGCGAGTGTGCGTTCCAAGTCGATTACAAGATCTTCGCCAAGAATATGCTCGACAAAGTCCGCATCGCGATCAACATGCGAGGCCGCTATGTCGGCATGGCGAATGAGAAACAACTCCCAAAGACGATGATTCCGCAGCACGCGATCGGCTGCTACTCGCCCGGCCGCGGTCAACTCAAACTCCGAACCATCCCGCCGAATATCGCCACGCCGAAGCCCTGCCCGATGCAGGGCTCGCACACGAGCATGCGACCAACTTCGCATTGGCAGTATGTCCTTTGCCGACCATGTGCTCGTAGAGTTCAACTCCATCACCTCAGCTACCGACCGCAGAAGATGCTGCCGTCCAGTCCTCGCTCGCAAGCCAACCGACCTCACCAATCGCTGAAGTGCACCCCGTTTCGTCCCACACACAAGCGAGATTGCAAACAGGGCTGTAAGCGTCAATACAATGATCGACCCTGCTGGCAACTTTGGTGCCATCGCGCTGATTGATGAACCAATCCAACACGCCACCGCGCCGATCACTCCAGCCAAGATGACCATTCGCACAAAATTGTCGGTCCAGAACCGAGCGGCAACCGCTGGGATGATGAGCAACGCAATAACGAGAATCAATCCAACCGCCTGAAGACCCACCACAGTGACGGCAACGGCGAGCAGCATCAGACCCATATCGAGCAGCCCTTCACGCCGGCCGATGGCACGGCCGAATGACTCGTCAAAGCACAACAACCGAAACTCTTTTCCGATGACCGCCGCAATGATCAGCGTAATGAACGCGGTCACACCAATGACAATGGCGTCAGCCTGAACCATCGAAGCGGTCCGACCATAGATGAACGACTCAAGCCCCGCTTGGTTCCCGCCAGGAAGAGACTGCGCAACACCAAGCAATGCGATGCCAAGTCCGAATCCCCCCCCAAGCACAATGCCCATGATGGCGTCGTCCTTGAGTCCGGTCGATCGACGCAGCACAGGAATCGCCCACGCCGCTGCGGTCCCGGCGATCGCCGCTCCAATAAGTAGACCAATCAACGACTTGCCGCCACCACCAAATGCCTGGATCACCAGAAACGCCGCCACGACGCCCGGAAGCATCGCATGGCTCACGGTATCGCCAAGCAGCGCCCGCTTGCGAAGCACGAGAAAAGTGCCGACCACCCCAGCTGCAATGCCAAGCATGGCCGTTCCGATGACCACAACCCGGGTGTTCCAGTCGCCGAGCAGCAGAATGTCCAACATAGAAATGGCGAGTGTCATAAGACCTACTTTGGCTGGGCCAATTGCCCGAGCGCCGTCGCCGCCTTCTCGAGTAAGGTCAGCCGCCCGCCATATGTGTCGCGAAGATTATCTGCTGTAAGCGTACTGTCCATTGGCCCACTCGCGACGACTCGCATATTGAGCAAGATGACATGCTCAAAGTATTCCGCAACGGTTTGCAGGTCGTGATGCACGACGACAAGCGTGGAGCCTTCGGCGCGGAGCGTCTGCAACACTTCGACAATCGCCCGCTCGGTGGCGGCATCGACTGACGCGAACGGCTCATCCATCAAATATAGATCCGCATCCTGTACTAACGCTCGCGCAAGAAAGACGCGTTGCTGTTGGCCCCCAGAGAGTTGACTGATTTGCCGGTGGGCGTACTCGACCAGATCAACGCGTTCGAGCGCCTCCATAGCCGCCCGCTTCTGCTTCTTTCCCACTGGCCGCAACCAACCGAGTCGGCCATAGGTCCCCATGGCCACGACATCAAGCGCGCTGACTGGAAAATCCCAATCCACCGTCTCGCGTTGCGGCACATAGGCCACTCGATTTCGAACCTGACGCCACGGCAATCCAAACATGCGGACATCACCCGAAACCCGAGGCAGCAAATCGAGACAGGCCTTGATAAGCGTGCTCTTGCCCGCGCCGTTTGGCCCGACGATGGCGGAAAGACATCCGGCCGGCACGTCGAGATCGACATCCCACAGCACGGGACGTCGGTCGTAGGCCACAGTCAAGTCATGAATTGATAACGCCGCAGTGGGATCGTGCTCCTCGCCGCGGGCAATACCTTCCGGTCGTGTAGATGCTTCCATCGTTCAGTGCCCAGCTTCATTGGGCGCATGGCCGCGGAACCCATTGGTTGGCACGTTGCCACCGAGTGCGCGGGCCACCGTACTGGCATTGTGATCGATCATTCCGCGATACGTCCCTTCCCACGTGCCGGGTCGCCCCATTGCATCGGAAAACAACTCGCCGCCCACCACTACCGTGTGTCCCTTGGCCGCAGCGCCTTCAATGAGCGCCCGCACGTACTTATCTGGAACGCTTGATTCCACAAACACGGCGGGAATACGACGATTGACCAGCATGACGACTAGGCTGCTTACATCTGCAAGACCTGCTTCAGATTCTGTTGAAATGCCTTGAATGCCCATCACTTCTAGGCCATAAGCGCGGCCAAAATAACTGAACGCATCGTGGGCAGTCACCAACACACGCTGATTCTTCGGAATGCTCGCGATGACCGCTGCAACATACGCGTCAAGTTCAGCGAGCTCCACGGTGTACGCCGCGGCATTCTTACGATACGTTTCGCATCCGGCGGGATCAGCCTGGCACAGCGCAATGGCCACTGCGTCGGTCGCCGCTATCCAGGCCTTGACATCCATCCATACGTGCGGATCCGGGTGTCCCGGCTGATCTTCAGGTTCCAGCAAGAACGACTCATCGACCATCGCGGCGACAGGACGGACGAACTTGCCTCGAGCAGCAGCCCGCTCAAAGATGTCGCCCATGCGTCCCTCGAGTTTCAATCCGTTGTAGAGCACCACATCGGCGCCCATGATGCGACGAACGTCCGACGCTACTGGTTTATAGAGATGCGGATCAACACCCTCTCCCATAATCGTGTGCACATCAGCCCGGTCGCGAGCAACATGCCGAGCGACGTCACCAATCATGCCTGTAGTCGCCACCACCTGAAGTGCCGCCCCGGCGGCCCCCGCCATGCTCCACACTACAACTGATACGACCGCGAGCCACTTCGTCACGATTTTGCTCCTTGGTTCAGAATTTGTAGCACACGCTACATCTCCGTAGCCTATGCTACAATCTGAAGTGACCCAAGTCAACTATGAGTACCCCATATGCCCAAACGCCCAAGTCCATTTGCAAAGACCCGCATCGACCATGCCACTGAGACGGCTGAGGACTATGTCGAGGCCATTGGGGACATTTTGGACCAGCAGCCCACCTGTCGCGTCAAGGACCTTGCCGCCCAGATGGAAGTAACACACGTGACCGTGACTCGAATTCTTCAGCGGCTCTCAGCAGAGGGCCTGATTGATAAAGATCCCTACGGTCCGTGCACACTGACCGAAACCGGCCGCGTCATGGCAACCCAATCTCGGCGTCGCCACCGGCTTCTGCTCGACTTCCTCCTGCACATTGGCGTCCCCTCAGCCGACGCCAAGCGAGATGCCGAAGGTATGGAGCATCATGTCAGCGAAGCGACACTTGCCGCGATGCAGGCCGCGATGAAACGCTGACCCACAGGCCGGCAGATCCTTCTCCCCTGCCGGCCCTCCGCCCCTCCAGCACCACAATTCCGAGCGTCCGTTCAACGCCTCTGGGGGGGCCAAAAAACGCCGATTCAGGGAAGTCGGCGAAGAACCACAATCTGCCCCATCCCACAGCCTACGCGACTGGCAAACCCACTTGAAAGTCCCGAGAACGCGAAATTTCAACGGATGGCGGGTGCTGTGTTCGCCGCTGCGCTTCGCAGCCGTAGAAACAAATGGATTGTTTTTCCGATGTATCGCGCATGCCCACTTCGCCCGCCGCTCTCTGATATGTGCCAGGCACTGGGCAGCCTGACACGCTCGGTCGCCCCCTCTCCGGCGATCACTGCACGAGAACGGGTCCAACGACCCCCACCCCGACGCAGCTCGCTCCTTGCTGCGCCGGGGTGTTGCATTAGCGAGACTCTCGCATCAACTTTTCAATTCGCCGCGCATACATCAAGCGATCGGGGCTGTCTCAAGTAGCAGACACCGCTCTGCCACACAGTGGAACCACCACATACTGCACGCAAGGGATTCAAAATGAACACGAACAAGACAGCGGGGCTCATCACCGCCGGGCTCATCCTGCTAACCAACACAGTGGCACTTTCAGCAAGCACAATGGCCTCTCCATCTGAGAAAGTGAATGCGGCCTCCATCGAAGAACTTACCAAGACGCCGCACGTAGCGAACCAACTGGTCGTTCGGCTCGATATGCAGAAGCGGTCAAAGGCTACTGCTTCACTCGCATCGATCTGCTCTCTGTCTCGAGGGCGTATTCGATGGGAATCGCAACTCGTACCGGGTCTCATGGTGCTCGACATCGATGAAAGTGTTGCCAAGGGCCTGCAAGTCGCCCGCAGCCGCGGCGAAGGGGTGTTGTATTCACATCCTTCTTATCTCATGCACAAATTGAGCAGCAATGACCCGAAATGGGAAGAACTCTGGGGCCTCAAAAACACGGGGCAAACTGTCCACTCTCTACAATCAGAGGGCGGCTATTCCTCCCTCACCGGTACCCCCGGCATTGACATCCAAGCCGAAGAAGCCTGGGCCATGCAGCCTAATGCCAACGGTATTGTCGTTGCGGTGATCGACGGTGGCGTCGATATCGAACATGAGGATCTGTTGGGAACCATCTGGACCAATGAAGGTGAACATCCATTCAACGGCCAGGACGACGACGGCAACGGGTACGTCGATGATGTCCATGGCTGGAACTTCGCCAATGATCAGGCCAATTCGGCAGTGCCTATGGATCACGGCACACACGTTGCCGGAACCATCGCCGCCATCGGCGACAACAATATCGGCATCATTGGTGTCGCCCCTGGTGCCGCAATCATGCCCACTCAGTTCCTCGGCGAGAGTGGCGGAACCGACGCAAATGCCATGATGGCCATCGAGTATGCCGTACGAAACGGCGCACGCATCTCCAACAACAGTTGGGGGGGCCCCGGATCCAATGCCGGGCTCCATGATCTCATGGCCGCCGCTGGCAATGACTACGATCACCTGTTCATCGTTGCGGCTGGAAACGATGGAGGCATTTGCAACTACCCCGCCGCGTATGACCTTGACTGCATCATCTCGGTTGCCGCGGTGCAGCCCGATGGCCAACTCGCAGATTTCTCCTGCCGTGGTGCAGACGTCGATCTCGCTGCGCCGGGCTGGGGCATTGTCAGTTCGCTTTCCGGCGATCGGTATGATGCTTGGCCAGGTACGTCGATGGCGGCGCCCCATGTCACAGGCGTCGCAGCGCTCCTCTTGGCCCGCAGCAACGGCACTGCCAGCGCAGCG
>JABJQE010000343.1 GCA_018663565.1 Phycisphaerae bacterium | reverse complement strand
GAGGTGCCCGATGGTAATCTCGAAGGCATTGCCATAGTTGGGCAAGATTTATGCGGCGCATATTCAGCCGATGAGGGTGAAAGGCTGTTCTTCTTTTCCCATGACGACCCTGGTTTCGATGGGGGTCCTCCACTGTTTTACTTCAAGCACTTCTCATGTGGAATTGAGTGTGATCAGAGTTTGACTGCCGTTGGCATTCAGGAACTGCTTTACATTTTGCAGGAGTGGGGAACGAGTGACCCCCTCGCCGATATTACGCACGATGGAACCGTGGGCCAAGCTGACGTGATGCTGGCGATTACGTTGTGGGGCACATGCACAGTCGATCAAAATTGATCGTACGTTTCGTTCATTCCTTGATGAAACGGCTTGTGATCCAATCAGCGACAACATTGAGGACTTCGGCCGAGATTGTTTCTTCGAGCTGAGCGATTTCCTCAATAGCCCCAGTTTGGCAGTGCTGAAAAGCATGATTGAGGCCTGGGAAGGCGCGGATGGTGACGTCTGTGTTGCCGCCTTGTGCCAACGCAAGAGAGATGCCAATCAAATTCTCTTGGCATGTCACGTTACAGTCGAGTTCACCATTGACAGCAAGTACAGGGCAGCGAACCCCAACAAGTGCAGTCCCTGGGTCATACCGAGCGAATGTTCTGAACCAAGGTGTTGAAATCTTCTTGGCCATGTGTTCAATGGCTTTGTGCTTTTCAATTTTCGTCATGCCATTCAAAGAGGGGTCGGCCTGCATGAGTTCTTGAATCTTCGGAGTTACCGCCTCCAGCGAAAGTGAAGTATCCATGACGATCTGCAACACTTGGCGGTCATGCTCCATCGCCACCGCAATGTCATCGTCACTCGCTGCATCAGCTCTCAAGAGCGCCTCGGTTTGCAGATGCAGCAGTTCGACAATCGGAATGCCTGGGCCAGCAAGCAACACGATGAATGCCACTCGTGGATCACGAGCCGCCACAATCGGCGCAATCATGCCACCCTCGCTATGCCCGATGAGTCCTATCTTCGTAGGATCGATCCGTGGTCGTTTCAGGAGAAATGAGATGCCTGCCTCAACATCACTCGCAAAGTCGAAGGAGGTTGCGGCCCCCTCTGGTCCAATCGTTGTTGAGCCACCAATACCACGGTCATCAACCCTGAGCACGGCGATGCCTTTTCGTGTGAGATGATCGGCAATGACCAAAAAAGGCTTGTGGCCAAAGACTCCCTCGTTGCGATCTTGTTGTCCAGACCCAGTAATCATGATCGCCGCAGGAAACGGACCCGGGCCATATGGCGTAGTGAGTGTGCCAGCCAGCTCTATGCCCACAGACGCATTGTCGTAGGTGACATCTTCAGCGTGGTATGGAAATGGGGGCGTTGGTTCTTGCGGCCTCTTTGGTGCAAGTGGGGTATCAATTGAGGCGGAGGCCAGAGAGCTAGTGTTGCCCATAAGCACACCTGCGAGAGAGAGCAACAACATCGTTAGTTGGTTCATAGATTCCCATCCTATTGAGTGGCTCCATCCTACGCAATTCGTTTGCCGTCCTGTCGTGCAAGTGCATCATCGGATTAGTTTCAAAACAGATTTCGATTCCAATGCTGCGGTCCCATGTGTTTGTAGGAGAAGTGCAGGGTCAACGGTTTACAAAGGAAAAATGAGTGTTGCAGAAATCGCATTGTTTGCCTATTACCTTCGGAAGAGCTGGAATAACAACTTTTCAGCAATTGCAGCGATGCAACTTGCCCACCTACACAAAGCTCACGCGAACGATGGGTACCTTCAAATGGAGATCGCGAATCATCCACATAACGCCCAGTTGGGCAACCTGTATCTCTATATCCACAGTTACAACTCCTCTGCAGGAGAAAGTCCAACACATATCCCCATGCATTTAAACAGCCGGTTCGCCAATGGATGCGCAAAACGCAGTGGAACTCAGGTTTCGTGCCGGATACACGTTGAAGAGTCACAGAATGGTTTGCCCAGTTTGGCGAACTCGCTCTACCGCGTCCGCTCCAGCGCTTCCCTCGCCGCTCTGAATCCCGGTTGCAATTCAACCGCCTGCGTAAAGCACGCCCGTCCTCCGCTCACATCACCACGTTTGATCTTGGTGTTACCAAGGTGATACCACGCCAATGCGTAGTTGGGCGCGCCGCGTACCGCTGCTTCAAGTCGTGTCTGAGATTCCTCGAGGCGATCGAGTTTGAACATCACATATCCAAGTGCTGCAAGATGCCTAGGCTTGCCAGGTAGCAACATGTCAGCTGCCTCCAGTTGAATGGCGGCTTCGTCAAATCTCTTCATTCCAGCAAGCGCATTTCCGCATTGAAATCGTGCGATTGGGTCATTCGGAGTGAGGTGAATCGCCTTGGCATAAGCGGCTATTGCCTCGTCATCGCGGCCTGTGGACTTGGCGGCGGCTGCGAGTTTGAGTAGCCATGAGGCGCGGTAGGGGCCCTCAAATGATCCGCTAAATGCCGAATCCCTGGGGACTGCCATGCCCCGTCGAAGATAGTCAAGCGCGAGTTCATGATTTCCCGCTTTGGCATGAAGCTGCCCAAGGTTGAGCAGGCTTGGGGCGTAGGCGGGCTCTTCCTCCAAAATTTTCTCCCACTCGGTAGCAGCTTCATCATGTTGGTCCTGCAAGAAGAGTGCCCACGCTCGCTGCGAACGAATCGCGACATCACGTGGTGAGGCGAGAAGGGCTCTGTCAAGATGCTGCGCGGCCTCATTAATGCCTGCTGAGGTGGTGTGATGAGGAAGCAAGAGTAGATTGGCAAGAGCAAGCCGGGCATCAGGGTCGTTGGGTTCTGCGGCAACAGCGCCGCGCAGCAGCCGGTCTGCGCGAAGGAGGTCGCCGTCAATGAACGCGATCTGCGCTTGCACGACCATCGCGGAAGCGAGCACTGCGTTTGCTCGCATCTCATCAAGCCACGGGTCGGCGTACTGGAGCCCCATGTCCACCGCGGATGAGTTTGCGGGGGTCTTGCCGTGAAGATGTGCCGATGCCGCGGCTCGCATCGCATCGCCCGCGGGGATGTTGTGGCCCTTGAGCACATCAATCACGGCTTGCCAGTCGCCTTCGCGGAAGGCGAGTTGGGCTCGGCCGAGAAGGGCCAGTGGGATATCTCCTGCTCGGATGAACGCTTGTTCTGCGGCAGAGAAATTGCCTTGTCCCGCATACAACTCGCCGAGTCGCGACTGCAGCGGTGGATACGATTGGTCGAGCATGGCGGCTCGCTCAAGATGCGAGCGTGCCGCCTCGCTGTCTCCAACCTCGATGTCAATGAGTCCTCGGTAGTACGGCCACTTGGCGTCGTTCGGATTCGCTCGTTCAGCGTTTTCATAGTGCGTATCGGCGGTGGCGGGGAGTCCGTTCGCATGGCAAATCATGCCGCGTGTTCCGGCGTGATCTGTTTCGGCTACTGCAGCCTCGATACGAGAATCGGCTCGGGTTGGTGACGGTGTGCTGCCGGTATCGAGCCGACCTTCGTTGGTCCACTGCACGATGCGGTCAACCTTGTCGAAGGGTTGATAGAGCGCCATGCCTCCAGCGACGATGTCTGGGCGACCGTCACCGTTGAGATCGCCCGCATCGCAGGTCACTAAATGGGTGGGCGCTGTGGCAAGATCCTGGGCGGTGAAACTGCCATCGGGCTCTTGTGACCACCACCGCAGTGATGGTGTATTCGGCTCATCCCAGTAGGCAAATTCGCTTACCGTCAGGATGTCTTGGTCACCGTCTCCGTCGAGATCCAGAATGGTGGGATCGTAGGCGCCGTGGAAGTCGCCAATTCGGTGGAAGGCAAAGTCGAGGTTCCCACGATTCTCAAGCCACTGCAGCCCGTGGCTGGGTAGTGGCCGATAGCCGACGGACACAAACGCGTCGCCGTTCGTCCATGCAATGTCTTGGTCGCCATCACCATCGATATCACCCATGGAGAGGCCGCTACTGGAGTAGTCCGCATCTGCAACATCATGCAATACGATTGGGGTGAAGTGTCCTGCGCCATCATTCACAAAGGCCTGCACGGTTTCCCATTCCTGTGAGAAGAGCACGACGATGTCAAGATCGCCGTCATTGTCGATGTCCGCAATTGGACCGTGGATGGCGCCCGAGCGATCCATCAGATGGTGGCGTTTGAATTCCCACTGCCCGAGGTTCTCGAGCCACTGTACTTCGCCTTGTACATAGCCGAATTGGGAGACCGCCAGGTCAATATCGCCGTCGCCGTCGAGATCGCCAGGCCGTACATCAGTAACCCGGCGAATATTGTCCATGACAGTGCGAGGAGTGAAGTGGTTTGTGCCGTCATTTTCCAAGACAATGACAGCACCAATATCTTCGTTGGATGGAAGCATGATGCCCATCGATGCGACCAGGACATCAAGGTCGCCGTCGCCATCAATATCAGATACTTCGGCGTGTACAGGCGCTTGGAGTTCGCCACCGATATCTGTTTCGATCAGTTGTCCATC
Organism: Phycisphaerae bacterium; assembly: GCA_018663565.1. Classification (GTDB taxonomy): domain Bacteria; phylum Planctomycetota; class Phycisphaerae; order Phycisphaerales; family SM1A02; genus UBA12567. The sequence continues at coordinate 1,066 of JABJQE010000343.1, read as the reverse complement.
GGCTTGTTGCTCAAGCCAGACAACTCGGCCACGATTGATGTCGCAAGCGATTACATCATCGCGTCCGTCTTGATTGAGATCGGCGATCGTGACGTGGGCAATGATGGGGTGGGCGTTTCCAGCCGCTGCGTTGCCAATGCGGGTTGCGGGCGAAAGTTTAAGTGTGTTGGGTGAAGAGCCTGCATTGCCCCTGCTTGCAGGGATTACGGCATAGGTGCCCGCTGGTGCATTGGATTGATCGTGGGGGAGCTGCGCCTGGGCATGGGCGCCAATATCGGCAGCTTGTCGCGTTGTGCCGCCGTTTTGAATCCAACTTGGCATGATTGATCCGGGGTGGCCGTATCGGATCTTGTGCAGCAGTTTCCAGGGGTTTTCGGTGGCGATCGTTCCGATCCCTTCGGGTGCTGCAGGTGTGCCGAAATTTCGCCAGTCACCATGTGGGCCATGGCACACGATGCACTGCATGGCAGCGCCATTGCCTTGTGTGAAGTATGTTTCACCACGTTGCGCGTTGCCCATAAAGCGACCGTCGGCGTCAATGTGTTCGTCCATATCAAGCACCCCGGACCGCAGAAATGCAGTGAGGTCTCGGATGTCGCTATCGGTCATGCCCAGTTTGCCAAAGCCATGGCCGCCAGGCAGATCATCTCGTTTGAGTAAATCAAAAACATCATCTGGCGATGTAGTGGAGTTGAGGACACCTCCGATACCGGTGTAGTGACTTCCTGCGCTGTAGTTTCCTTCTGCTCCCTTGTAGTCCCAGCCATGGCACTCATTGCATCGAAATGAATCGGGCCCGGCATGTCGCCCAGTTGATGGATACAACGGATGCGTGCCTTTTGGTGCGGCATCATGCGTCTCGACCCACCATCTGTCCCACATGCGGCCGCCGCGAGTAGCATCGCCCTGAGCAGCGGCGAACTGGGGTGCAAGCAGCGTGAGTAGGGCGGAGGCCGTGATGGTGTGGCAACGAATCATGGAAGTTCAAGCACCCTATCTATCGGATCGGCCAACCGCATAAGAAGTGCCAAATTGGGTTCAACATTTGGGCGTTATCTGCGAGAGT
>JABJQE010000342.1 GCA_018663565.1 Phycisphaerae bacterium | reverse complement strand
GCCAAGCCAATGCAGAAGCAGCCTGCGCTGTGCAGCAGTGGAGAGAGACGGTCTTCCCGATTCTCAACCGATCGGGCCTACTGCCGGGCGCGACTGGACTTACAGATCTAGGGCGTGCCAAGACAAGCCTGCAAGCACATCTCGATCAGTACAGTGACCACACGCCATACAAGCGAGTCGCGAACCAACTCATTGCCATGGCCGATGAAATCACCGAGCAGACCCTAGGCTCGACCGTGCGGCAAGCAGTCGAGAAGACTGGCCTGCTTGACTTACACGTTGCCAATACCAAAGAGGGCTATCGATATCTCAGGCCACGCCCGGGGGGATGGGCGCGAATCGACTCAAGGCAAGACCTCACTGTTGATTCCAATATGCTCAAGCCACTCACCGGAACCGAAGAGCTTGACCTCTACTCTCATCCCAAACTGGCCGCCATCGCATCGGCCCTCCAGGAAGGGCTTGCCAACATGGAGTCCGACAATGTGCCCACCATGGCGGGAGCGTGCGACCTCCTAGAAGCCATCGACACAAGTGCGGAAGTAGATCAACTCTTGATGCTCGCAACCTATCGCGAAATTTGGAACATCCTGCTCACCTCAAGTATCCCGATTCCGCCCGAAGTACGAACCCAGGCTGAGGACTGGCTCGATATCCTTGCCGCCGCAGCGCCAGCCGCGGCCCGAAGTGATTGGCCCCGGATGGCGCACACCGCGGCGAGCACCGAACAGCACATAGCACGTCGCCAAGCATTGAATGCTTTGACCCGTCGCCCAGACCAAGCAAAAACCCGACTCGTTGCCGGAATGCTGGCCGACGAGCATGCACGCCTCGCTCAGCCCAGAGTGCTTCGCGGGCTCTTTGTGCCCAAGTCTGAACTGCCAACCTTTGTTGCCCACCTTCTTGAGTCTGAAGTACTCAACCCCGAATTGCTCATACGCAGACCAAGCGGCTGGCAGTTCTTGCAAGTCACCGACCGCCTCGCACATGACGATGAGGCTGCCATTCCCCAAGGCGTCCCACGACTGCCAGTTATTATATTTGGTGCCCCATGACAACCCCCGGACAACCCGAACGCTCTGCCTGGACCGGCAACACCACGCAAGTACTTTCGTATGCTGCCACGGATCCAGAGCGGCGCATTGCACTCCCCTCTGGCCGATTCACAACACCTGGTGGAGCGGCCTCCATCTTGCTTGGGCTTGTCTTGATGGGGCTGCTGTACGGCATCAGTTGGGCTCTCCGCGGCACAGAGTGGGGTGACCTTGTGTGGAAGTACCTCACCGGATTCTCCGGGATACCAATTCCGATCGCCCTGCTCTCATGTTGGTCCGCGTCCATTCTTCTGCTGAAGGCGCTCAAAATATCGACTCAACGGACCGCGCTGCGACTGCGATTCATGCCGGCGGACCCCGGCTTCGTACTCTCAGTCGCCACAGTTGATCGAGTCATCGATTCCATTGAACAAGGCGTCGATGAACCCCATCGCTTTTTGCTCCTCGATCGCGTACTCACAGCCCTCAAGTCCATTCGTAATATTGGTCGGATCGGTGATCTTGATGAGATGCTCAATTCAGCAGCCGAGGCAGATGACGATGCAATGGACAGCGGCTACACCGTAGTCCGCGGCTTTATCTGGGCCATCCCCGTGCTTGGGTTCATCGGAACGATCATCGGACTCACCGAGGCCATTTCTGGATTTGGGTCAGTCCTCCAAGCAAGCGATGCGACGGTTGACGTACTGACAACGAGCTTGACCGAAGTCATCGCCGGCCTTGACACCGCCTTTGTCACCACAGGCGAAGGTCTGATCGCAGCACTCATCTTGCATCTCAGCCTGACGTTTGTCAGGCGTAGCGACGAACGTCTTCTTGATGACTGCCGCCGGTACGCAGCGCGGAATATTACGGCACATGTCCGGATCACCCCGGACGCAGGGGCATGAGCCGCCGCCGGCAACGCGCAGCGCCTATCAGCTTCTTCTCATTCCAAGATGTCATGATCGGCACCATCGGGGTCGTCTTGATCATTACGCTTGTGCTCTTGCTCAATGTTGGCCACCGCACCATTCATGCAGTCGCAGCCGCCGAGAGCACGGACAATAGTGCGCTGCGAGCAGCCCTTGAATCGCGTATCGAAGTACTCGCTGATCGAGTTGGCATTGATGAGTTGCGAAATGCAGTGGCCAAATCTGAAATGGAACACACTTCGCAGAAGAAGCGAAATGCCGCACTGGAATCAACACTCGACGCCTTACTTGCGGACCGAGAGGCTCGATTTCGAACCTTGCATGGGTCTGGCGACCAGCAGGAAGCAGAACTACTCGCTATTGATGCGGATCGACTTCAACAAGAGGTCGACTCGCAGCAGCGAAGACGACGCATTTCCTATCTTATTGATGACGAACAGAGCGATGCCATTGTTGCTGAGCTCATGTCTGGTCGCATGGTCATTTCGACCACACGAGCAAGCGATGTCCCCCAAGCTGTTGATTCGCAAAGCCCCGCAAGCCTTGCCAAACTGATCGTCGACAAGTGGCTACGCGATTCGGCTGAACAGACAACTCATCTCTTGATCAGCCTCAAGCCATCTGGACTCGCAACATGGGCCGAGATCGAGCGACTTCGCCGCACTGATCCGCGGCTTGAAGACCTTGCCATTGGCCTTGATCTCATCGGAGAATCGGCAAGCACAACCGAAATGTTTGATGCCGTGGAAATTACTCCATGAGACGCCGCGAATCACCTGAGTCAAGCCTTGATCTCCTACTAGACACCATCTGCAATATGTTCGGGATGATCATCTTCATCGCCGTGCTCGCGGCAGTCCTTGCAAGCGCACGCGGCGCTCGGCAGATCTCAGCGGCCCAATCAGGACCTATTCAAGAAGCCACAGACATCGCAACCCTCGAAGCAACCATTGC
>JABJQE010000341.1 GCA_018663565.1 Phycisphaerae bacterium | reverse complement strand
GCGGTCCGCATTGCCGAAGTGCTTGGTATTGCGGTGCACTGTGATCTTATTCTTGGAGCCGAACCAGATCGCGCGTTGAAGCCAGACCCCGCTGCGCTGCTCGAAGCAGTTCAGCATCTTGGTGGCGGCGTCGCGTGGATGGTTGGCGACACGACCTTTGATCGCGACGCAGCGATTGCGGCGGGCATTCCATTTGTTGGTGTACAACTCGAAGGCAATCAAGGCCGCAATATTTGCGATGTCACCACTGACGATGAGCCGGTGTTTGAGTCACTTGCAGATTTACACGCATGGTTACGCGGTCGGATCGCAGAATGAGTGAAGAGATCCATAAACGATTTGATCGCCTCGCGGATGGATACGCGAGGTATCGACCAGTGTGCCCCCCGGAACTAGTTCTCCAGATATCGTCGGCATGTTCGCGGCACACACAAGCGTGGGAACCGGGGTGCGGCAGCGGCCAGATTACTCATATGCTCGCCGAACACTTCCAGCATGTGCTTGCAACAGATCCCGCGGCATCTGCAATTGAGCGTGCGCCTCAATGTGATGGTGTCCGGTTTTCCGTGGGCGATGCGTCGCACTGCGATTTGCCCAACCACTCTGTGAATCTCATTGTGTCGGCCCAGGCGGCGCACTGGTTTGATATGCAAACCTTCTCCACAGAAGTGCGGCGGGTTGCCGCTGATGGAGCCGTCGTGGCGGTGTGGTGTTATGACCGGCCGCGGGTTACAGGCGCAATTGACGAAGTTGTCGATCATTTTTACTTCGAGGTCCTGCGTGGATGCTGGGACGATGGTCGGCGTCATATTGATACGCGCTACAGTGATCTCGTGTTTCCATTTGATGAACGCCAGGTTGAGAGTCCCAACTACACCGCGACATGGTCGATCGATGACATGTTGGGTTATCTGGGCACGTGGTCGGCTGGCGATACATTTTATGAACAAACAGGGCGACGCGCGGTTGCCGAAATTGAAGCACAACTGCGATCAGTGTGGGGAATGGGTATTCAAGAAGTTCAGTGGCCCACGGCCATGCGACTTGGGGTTGTGTCATGAGTGCGCATCAGAGGCGTTGCATAGAAATCAGCGGCGGCATGATGGGACTGATTGTGTGAACTGTTTGATCCGATCGAGCGGTAAGGGCTATGGGCTCGGTATCTTCCAGAATCTGAAGGAGCGCATGAATGGCTGTTGAACTCACCTGGCTTGGACATAGTGGATTTCTGATGAGCGATGGCATCACGACTATTGCGATCGATCCATTCTTGACTGGCAATCCCACCGCCCCGGTAGCGGCCGCTGACGTGCGGTGTACACACGTGGCGCTTACTCACGGTCACGAAGATCATTTTGGGGACACACTTGAAATCGCAAAGGCAAACACGGCGACCGTGATTGCCGCTTTTGAAATTACGGCCTACGTTCAAGAACAAGGTCATGATCTAGTTGAGCCAGGAAATCCAGGTGGCCAGATTGATCTGGGCAATGGCAATTGGATCGCCTTCACGCAGGCGTTTCACTCGTCGTCCTATCAGGGTCGGTATATGGGAATGCCGTGCGGATTGGTGCTGCATATTGGGGGCAAGACGGTGTATCACTGCGGAGACACCGGACTGTTCGGAGACATGGCGTTGATAGGCGATCTGTACAAGCCAGACGTTGCGCTTATTCCAATTGGTGATCGCTTTACGATGGGGCCGCGTCTTGCTTCTCGGGCAGCTGACTTAATCGGCGCTCCGGTCGTTGTGCCCATTCATTATGACACGTGGCCACCCATCAAAGTAGATATGGGTGACTTTTGCCCTTCGTCAAGCACGGTGAGAGTATTGACTCTCGGAGAGGTATGGGAGATATGACGTCACAACAACATGGTGATTGGAGTTTGGTGTGTCGCGCAGCGATGATGGCAGCCGATGCGCACGAGGGGCACGGGCGGAAGAATGGATCGCCGTACATTCAGCACCCAGCACGCGTGGCAACCTTGCTTGCTTGGGCGGGCGGCGATGAAGCATTGATGGCCGCGGGGTTTCTGCACGATGTTATTGAAGACACGCCTGTTGACTATGACGACATTCTTGAAGCGTGCGGCGAGGATGTGGCCGACTGGGTGTCGCTGATGACAAAAAACATGGGGCTTCGGGAGGATATTCGCGAGCCTGCGTATGTGAAGCAACTCATTGATGGCGCTTGGCAAGGTCGTGCTGTCAAACTGGCCGACCAGATTGACAATTGGCAAGATGGTTTGTGGGACTCGGCGACACTCGAGAAACGCCGCGAAAAGGGCGAGTGGGCCCTAGAAATTGCGCAGCACGACACAGAGCCGGTACTTGTCGCGCTGCGATCGCGGCTTGAGAGCATGCTTGCTGTTGACGATTCAGTCAGATAAGACGTTGCGAGAGAAGAAGGCTTGCCGCGATGAGAATACCTGTTGCAACGCCCACGGCAGACCGGCGCTTAGTCATGGCGATTCCGGCTCAGTCGACTCTCCCCCGGCTGGAAGCCGCGGGGCAATGGTAATTGGCGAAACTTGATTGATCTGGTCACCCTGCACACCAAGCTCACTGAGCCGGCGTCCAGAGACTAGAAGCCGTCCTTCAAGTGATCCGACAGATTGGTTGTAGGCCTTGACGGCACTCTCGAGTTTCTTTCCCACAGCGCTGTGGTGAGAGACGAACACAGAGAGTCGCTCGTACAACTCCTTGCCAACTTCTGCAATCTCGCGGGCATTCTCGGCGAGCGCCTCTTGCCGCCATCCAAACGCAATGGATCGCAGCAAACCAACAAGGAGTGTTGGCGTGGCGATGAGGACTTTCTCGACCATGGCGTCGGCGTGCATCGTGGGACGAACATCCATAGCGGCCATGAGCGCAGACTCAATAGGAATAAACATTACGACGAGTTCGGGTGAACCAGCCACTTTCTCCCAGTACGACTTTTTGGCGAGAGCCTTCCAGTGCCCTTGCATGGCGTCGGCGTGCGCGATACTACGCTCGGCCCGTACGGCTTCGTTTTCGATCGCGTCGAGATAGGCGTTCAGGGGGGTCTTGGCGTCAATCACAATTCGGCCACCACCAGGAAGATTGACAATAAGGTCCGGGCGTTGCGTTGAGTCATCGTCGCGAATAGTGGTCTGCTCCGTGAAGTCGCAGTGGTCGGTCATGCCGGCGAGTTCAACGACGCGGCGAAGCTGAACTTCACCCCACTTTCCGCGTTGGTCTGGTCGCCGCAGCGCGGTTGTCAACCTACTTGTCTCGCTTCGGAGATCTTGGTGCGTCTCCATCATTTGAGAAATGGCCTTCCCCATCGTGCCATAGGCCTCGGCGCGGGACTTCTCAAGTTCGCGGACAAATGTGTTCTGTTGCTCGAGCTGTTCGCGGAGTGGCTTGAGGCGTTCGGCGGCTTGCTGCAAGAATCGCTCATTGTTGTCTTGGAGCGCCTTGCGGCTTGACGCATCGAATGTTTCGAGCAATTGCGTACGTATGTCTGCGATCGTCGATTTTTGTTGCTCGAATTGTTGTTTGAGATTGGTCTCTCGCTCGGTGAGCGTGGCAACTGCGCGGTCGGCCTCTTGCCGGGCCGCCCGCTCAGTGTCAAGTTCAACCTGAATGGAATCACGATCGGCTTCAATCATGCGAGCCTCGACCGATGTGCGAATGGCGCTGGTATGACCGCCACCTCCCCGTCGCGCCACAAACATGACAACCGAGCCAATGATGGCGCCGATGAGCACCCCGATGATGAGTGAGACAGGATCCACACACATATTCTACTAGACCCGGCGGGTGATTTATCTTGAGTTGTATCAAGTGGCTTTGCGACCCCAGACCGCGTATGGGCTATAGGGCGAAGGGATGTTCGCGAGTCTTGATAACCGCTAGTCGTCGCCGAGTTCCTTTGCGATGATGGGGAGGCGGCCATCCATACTGGGCCCATGTTGAAGTCACTGGCGTTTCTAGAGGTCGGTGGGATTCCGGAGGGGCATCACTTGGCAGCAGATGGCGATTCAAATGGTTGGCCGGTTGTTCGCTTACTGACTAGAATGATCTCCCTTTGACATGAGGAGTCAGCCATGCTTGTCACGACCGTTGTCCTCGCTTTGATCTG
>JABJQE010000340.1 GCA_018663565.1 Phycisphaerae bacterium | reverse complement strand
TACGAGGTCGTCGCCGAGATAACCAAACTGCAACTCTTTCACGAGGCAGGTGTCAGTCGAACCGTCTTCGACGTCGACCTCGATGACGTGAACGCCATCCTTCAGGTGATTGATGGCTTCGATGGCGTCAACGCTGATGTGCGTTGGTGTGCTGGAGCCGCCATAAATGACAGCAGGCAGACGGCCAGCGTCTCGAAGACGTTTGGCGTACCGGGTTCCGGTTCGCTCACGGATGGCGACCTTGATGGTCGGGGTTTCACGGCCCATGGTTGGGTCCTCCAGTTGAACATCACGGCTCATGCCGCGCGGGTACTAACGTTTGACGCCCGTTCCACGCTGGAACAAAGCGGATATAGACATGTCATGATGAATGCGGTAAATCGCCTCGCCAAGGAGCGGGGCGATTGAGAGCTCAACAAGTTTGTTGCGGATTGGATCGAGCCGACCACGGTCTGGGATGGTATTTGTGACGACGATTTGTTCAATGGGTGCTTCTGCAAGTCGGCCCATGGCGAGTCCGCAGAGGACTGGATGCGAGGCGGCGGCAATGACTCGGCTCGCTCCACGTTCCATGACCAAGTCGGCAGCCCCGCAGATGGTGCCAGCGGTTGAAATCATGTCGTCGACCATCAGGACAGTTCGGCCATCGACATCGCCGATGAGGTTCTTCGAGGCGACCTTCTCGCCGGACTCACGCCGCTTGTCGATGATGGCGAGGTCGGCGTCGAGCATTTCGGCGTAGGAGTTGGCGACCTTGACGTTGCCAACATCAGGCGAGACGATCGTGAGTTCGCCAAGCTCTGAACGCATGTTCAAGAAGTGCTTGCCGATCACGGTCGAGGCGGACAAGTGGTCCACTGGAATATCGAAGAAGCCCTGAATCTGGGCAGCATGCAGGTCCATGCACAGGACTCGATCGGCACCTGCAGCGTGTATCAGGTTGGCTACGAGCTTGGCCGTAATCGGAGTTCGACCAGCGTCCTTGCGATCTTGCCGGGCATAGCCAAAGTAGGGAATAACCGCCGTGATTCGTTTGGCTGATGCGCGACGAAGGCAATCAATATAGATCAGCAGTTCCATCAGGTTCGCGTTGATGGGGTCGCTTGTTGACTGCACGATGTAACAGTCCCTGCCTCGAACATCTTCGTCGACACGAACAATCAATTCGCCATCGGGAAACAATTCAGTTTCTGCAGCGCCAATGGGGAGGTCGAGGTGATCGCACAAGTCGATCGTCAGTTCGTGGCCAGCGCGGCCAGCGAAGATCTTCAGATGATCGCGGTCTACGGTCATGTCGTGGCCTCCATGTGCAGGCGGTTCTGAAGGATGGCATCAACATCAGCGAGCTGTGCCGGGGTATTGATTGACAGGATGTCTTCAGCGGGTACGCCTGGGACAATCTCGACCTGCTTGCCGTTGCTCCGCAGCATGGCGGGAACTTCAGTCAAGTAGAACTCGCCGCTGACGGCGTCGCGAGGAAGTATTTCGAGCATTTCGAGGAGATCGTACACATCAAATATGGCATATGAGGGGTATACCTCATGAATTGCCAGCTGTGCTTCTGAGGCGTTCTTGTGCTCAACGATTGATGCAAACCGGTCCTGTTCGTCGCGGACAATTCGTCCGTAGCCGGTGGCATCTTCAAGAACGGCCGTTGCAAGTGTTGCCGAAGCCTGGCTGCGGGCATGCATCTCGGCCATTTTGCAGAGCGTGCGTGCTCGGATGAGCGGGCCATCTCCCGCAAGCACAAAGGCATCGCCACCAAGGTCCGCAAGGGAATCGCGGCAGACTTCAACAGCGTGTCCGGTGCCGAGTTGTTCAGTCTGCTCGACGAACACAATATCATCCTGGCCTGCGAGCGCTTCGCGAACGAGCTCGCTTCGATATCCAACAACCACAATCAAAGGCGCGGCGCCAGCTTCGCGGCAGGCCTGGGCCACCCAGTGCAGCATTGGTTTGCCAGCAACTTCATGCAATACCTTCGGCATGTCACCGCCCATGCGGGTGCCCTTGCCGGCAGCCAGAATGACTGCAGTGCGAGGACGATTGGGTTGTTGCGATGTGTTGTTCATGAGAGATGTAGAACTGGCCCGCCAAGACTTGAACTTGGAATGCCTGGATCAAAACCAGGTGTGTTACCGATTACACCACGGGCCATTTGGGGGGGTAGACGTATTTGTGAGGGGACGCTGAGAACTCCAAACGCATGGTGCGAGGCACCAATAGGACTCTGCGCGGGTCAGCGTCGAAACGCATCCGCGGCTGTTTTCTCCATGGAGCTGGAACATCGTTCAGCCGCGAACGCATGCCCCGTGCGGCGCTCCCTGCAAAACAGGCCTCACCGACGGCTCCTCACAATGGAGGATTGACGATGATAGCGAATTCAATGCCACAAGTGATGGTTTACCTCACGACAACACCCCGATTTATTGCCAGTCGCAGGGCAATTCCACGGCTGTGGCGAGGCGAGCGAGATAGTCATCGGCCGGAATCTCGCAGGCTCCGAATCGGCGGAGGTGAGGCGTCATGAACTGAATGTCGAGCAGGGTGGCCCCAATCGTTTGTAGGTGCTCAGTAAGCCACACCAAACAGACCTTAGAGGCATCCCGCCCCGAGGCATCCTGACGCCGAAACATCGACTCGCCAAAGAAGGCCCCTCCGATCTGGACGCCGTAGAGCCCACCAACCAGATTGTCGTCTTTCCAGGCCTCCACGCTGTGGGCGAAGCCGCTTCGGTGCAATGCTCCGTAGGCTTCTGTGATCCGCTGGTCAATCCAAGTTGACTCACGCCCGGCAGCAGGCTTGGCGCACTCGAGCAATACCGTGTCAAAGCACGTATTCGTGCGGATCTCGAACCGGGCAGACCGCACGGTCCTGAGGAGGGTCTTCGAGATATGAAGATCGGTCAGATCAAGGATGGCCCGTGGATCGGGGCAATACCATTCGAGTTCACCGGAATCCGGATCGGCCATCGGGAAGAACCCATTCAGATAAGCGTTGAGCAGCAGATCTGCTGAGAGTTCTTGCATGGCATCTCAGCATATCCATCTCAAACGCGTACACTTTGGGTAAATAGCCCATTGGGCGATGAAGTTGACGCTGCCACATGTCCACCGCCACCCGCCGCAAGGCCCCACTGATGTATCACCGCCGCCTATGGCTCCTTGCCATATGTCTGGGTGCTGTCATGCTTGTCCTTGTACTGCAGACTGCTCGATTGACACTGGTGCAAGGCGCATCACACCGGGCGGTGGCGACGGCCCGGCTGCACGAGCAGCAGTGGTTGCCGACCTGGCGCGGCTCGATTCTCGATCGAAACGGCCGGATTCTCGCCCGCGATGAGCCCCGCTGGGAAGCGGCTGTGTCGTGGGATGCCATCACAGGGCAGTGGGCAGAGGACCATGCGACACGAGCAGCTCGAAAGGCCATGGGTCGGAAGGCGTGGTCGATGGCGTCGCCAGAGCAGCGTTCTGCCCTGATCGAAATAAAGCGTGGCCCGTGGGATGACATGCTTGCGGCCATGTGGTCCACGATTGCAACTGCGGCCAACCTGAGCGCTGATGAGATGGACGAGCGGCTCAACGCCATCCGAAGCAGAGTGCAGCATATGGCCGCGGTGGTATGGGAGCAGCAGCGACGCCGCCACGAAGCTCGCTTTGGCGATGGCGAAAGTCCCGACTTTGTGCCACGTCCTATTCGCGAACAGATGGATGTGCACGTGATTGTCCCCGATCTCACAGAAGCCCAGGCGGCGGGGCTCGAGGCCTTCGCCGCTGATCATGATGATGTGCTTGACCTGCGGTATGCGCGGCGGCGCATTCATCCTTTTGATGATGAGCGCATCGATGTCGATATGAGCACGATGCCAACGCCGATTCGCTCAAATGAGGTCAAGCAAATTGTTGTCCCGCGCGTCGCGAGCACCATTCTCGGTGACCTCAGAAATGAGGTATGGCAGGAAGATGTGAAGCGGCGTCCATTCCTGAATCCTGAGTCGGGAGAAGTAGATCGCGGTGGATACCTGCAGGATGATGTCGTTGGCAGCCGCGGCATCGAGCAGGCATGGGAAGACACACTCCGCGGCGAGGTTGGGCTGGTCGTGCGTGATCGTGATATTGGCGAGACACACCGCGACGAACCGGTTGGCGGGCAGGATGTCCAACTCACGATCGACGCTCGTGTGCAGGCGAAACTCGAGGCGGTGCTCGATCCAAGTGTTGGGCTGACTCAGGTGCAGCCGTGGCATGGGGACACCGAACTTCCGATAGGAACGGTACTGCCCGCAAGTGTGGTGGTGCTCGATATTGAGACCGGCGAGATCATCGCCATGGCATCGACTCCTGCTGCAGCAGATATGGGTGACATGACAGCAACTGAGTTTGAGTCCTTGCAACCTTGGCTCATTCGATCCGCGCAGATTGCTGCGCCGCCGGGGTCCATCATCAAGCCATTGGTGCTTGCAG
>JABJQE010000339.1 GCA_018663565.1 Phycisphaerae bacterium | reverse complement strand
GCTACGGCCCCTCAACTTGTAATGCGGGATTGTAGCAGGCCCGCACGCCCTGCTACATGGCCGCGTCGATCGCTTCGGCGTACGCTTGTTTCGCGTTGATGCCGACCATATTCTTCACCATTTGGCCCCCCTTGAAGATCATCACAGTCGGAATGGAAGCCACACCAAGCGATGAGGCGATCTGCTTGTGATCGTCGATGTTCATCTTGCCAATCTTCGCTTTGCCGTCGTAGTCAGCGGCAAGTTCGTCAATCGTAGGACCAAGCATCTTGCAGGGCTGACACCATTCGGCCCAGAAGTCAACAAGTACCGGGACATCGCTCTGAAGCACGTCTGCGTCCCAGGCGTCATCTGTGAAGGTCAATACGGCGTCGCTGGCCATTGTTGGCATCTCCTGCAAGGGGTAGTAGTGGAAGGTTGGCATTGTAGCGAAGGAAGCGCCACCATATTTGGTGAGTTTGGACAAAGGAGCGAGGCGGTGGCGGCGCCGACCCCCCCACTCTGATTCAGCCTGCCCACACCTGCTTCGCCGCGTGAACATGGTCCCCCACATCATGCACGCGAAACAACCGGGCACCTGCTGCAACCTGCAATGCAGTCACAGCAAGCGAGCCCTGCAGACGATCTGCGGGAGTTGCTGCGTTGGTGACCGCCCCGATGAATGACTTGCGGCTTGCAGCAGCCAGAATGGGGTAGCCCGTTTCGATGATCTCCGCTGTCCCGGCGACCAGTTTCCAGTTCTGGCAGACATTCTTGCCAAAGCCGAGCCCTGGATCGAGACAGATGGCATCAGGGTGAATACCTGCCTCCATGGCGGCATCCGCTCGGCTGAGCAGCCATGACCGGACGCGGCCGACGACGTCGCCGCCATAGTCCGGGTCAGTTTCATACTGGTCGCTCCATGTGTCTTCATCTGGCGGGCACAGCCTGTGCATGAGCACAATGCCGCACCCGCGATCGGCTGCAAGTAAGAACATGGCACGATCTTCAAGACCCGCGGACACATCGTTGATGATCGTTGCGCCCGCATCAAGCGCGGCCTTGGCGACCTCGGCCCGCGTCGTGTCAATGCTGATCGGGATATCGGTGCGGGAGCGAATCGCTTCAATCACCGGGACGACCCGGCGAATCTGTTCGTCAGCGCCGATTCGCTCGGCGCCGGGGCGGGTCGATTCGCCGCCGATGTCGATGATTGCGGCCCCCTGCCCCATCATGTGCTGGGCATGCGCAATGGCGTCATCAACGCAGGCGAACTGGCCTCCATCAGAAAAGGAATCTGGTGTAACGTTCAGAATGCCCATCATCTGCGGAGACGATAGATCCAACTCGACACCAGATGCAATGCGCCAGCATGTGGCCGCAGTCACTCCACCGTCACGCTTTTTGCGAGGTTGCGAGGCTTGTCAACATCGTGACCACGAAGCAAAGCCGCGTGATACGCAAGCAACTGCAGCGGCACAATGGTGAGCAGTGGCTGAAGTGGTTCGGCGGCATCGGGAACGAAGAACACCTCGTCGGCGAGTGACATAATTTCGTCATCACCCTCGGTCGCAACGGCAATGACATGCGCGCCGCGTGACTTCACTTCTTCAATATTCGACAGCACCTTGCGGTACTGACTACTTCGGGTTGCGACAAACACTGCCGGCATACCCTCATCGATAAGGGCGATTGGGCCATGCTTCATTTCTGCAGCAGGCATCCCCTCGGCGTGAATATAAGAGAGTTCCTTCAGTTTCAAAGCGCCTTCGAGCGCAACGGGGTAGTTGTACCCACGCCCAAGGAAGAGCCAATTGTCTCGGTGGACATAGCGTTCTGCGACTGCCTTGGCAACATCGCCAAGCTGACACACTTGATCGAGTTTGTCTGGAATGGCCTCGAGTTCACGCAAAAGATGCGTCGTTTGGGTATTCGACAAGAACCGACGGCGGCCCATGAAAATTGCAAACATAATGGCGGCTGTCACCTGGCCGAGAAATGCCTTGGTCGACGCTACGCCGATCTCTGGGCCGACCCGTGTGTACACACCAGCATCGGTCATGCGAGGAATAGATGAGCCCACCACATTGATCAAACCAAGCGTCAATGCGCCGCGCTCCTTGGCCTCGCGAATGCCTGCAAGTGTGTCGGCTGTTTCGCCGGATTGACTGACCGCAACAACAACGGTGCCATCTTCAATAATAGGGTTGCGATACCGGAACTCACTGGCGAAGTCTGTTTCGGCAGGCACCTTGGCAAGATCCTCAACTAGGTACTCACCAATCATGCCTGCATGCAACGCAGTGCCTTGACCAAGAAAGACGACTCGACGCGCCTGGATGAGTTCGCGTGTGCGATCACTCAGTCCGCCAAGGGTGATCTCGCCGTCCCGGCTATTGACCCGGCCACGCAAGCAGCGACGAATGGCCTGAGGCTGCTCCATGATTTCTTTGATCATGTAATGCGGGTGGCCACCGAGTTCAATCTCGTCCAGCGTAACTTCAAGTTCTCGAAGTTGGGGAGTCACTTCAACGTTGTCTAGGTTCGCTGTATGAAATGAGCCGCGTGTGATACGAGCAACAATGTCTTCGTCAAGTTCAACAGCGCGGCTTGTGTGACCCACAATGGCCTGAGCATCAGACGCAACGATATAGCCGTGTTCACCAACGCCGATCAATAGCGGCGAACCGCGTCGAGCCGCGACGAGTATTTCTGGTTCTTCTTCGCACATCACCGCGATGGCATAGGCGCCTTCAACCTCGCGGAGCGCCGCACGCACTGCCGCGGCAAGATCGTCCTCGTATAACTCGCCAATCAAGTGGGTCAATACTTCAGTGTCGGTCTCGGACGTGAACGTATGTCCACGGTCAACGAGATAGGTGCGCAACGACTGGTAATTCTCAATAATGCCGTTGTGCACAAGCACAATGCCATGACCTGTTTTTGCATCATCACGATGCGGATGCGCATTGGCTTCGCTCACAGGCCCATGAGTCGCCCACCGAGTGTGGGCAATTCCAAT
>JABJQE010000338.1 GCA_018663565.1 Phycisphaerae bacterium | reverse complement strand
TCCATAATGTGGGCTGGCTTATGCAGCCTTGGATCCAATCGCTCGCCGTGGCCAGGCAGGTCGATCGCGCACACTGAGATCCCTCGCCGCATGAGCCGGAGGTACCGTCCTGGGTCAAGTTCCTTGAATGCCGTGCGGCCGTGGATCCACAGGAGAAGCGGCGGGGGGGCCGTATTGACCTCCTCAGCCTGGATCAGCAGTGTCGGCACAGCCCCGCAGTGGGCGAGCCGACCTTGCTTCCGGAGGGCTGATGGGAGGGCATCAAATTGAGCGGTCATGGGTGTCCTCATTGACGCGGGCGGCTCTGGGGCCGATCCTGCGGAGATGCTGCAGATCATCAGTGGACAATATAGGTCCCGCCGACTTCAAACACCGCCGGATGCCAACACGACTCGGCCCTATTCTCAGCGGGTCAAAGAGTCGGTCTTCAATATCCTCCGTGGCCACTGCGAAGGCGCCAAGGTGCTTGACCTCTTCGCTGGGGTTGGCACGATGGGGCTCGAAGCCATCAGCCGCGGTGCTTCCCAAGTGCTGATGGTTGAGCAAGACCGCCGGATCTATTCGCTGCTGGAACAGAACGTCCAGGACCTTGGCTGCGAGTCGGCCGCCGACCTCCTTCGTGGTGATGCGCTTGGCGCAGTGAGTTTGCTTCGGGCCCCTCGGCCGATCGACTTACTTTTTGTCGATCCGCCGTACTTGATGATGCGCGACGAGGCTGGGCGGGCTCGCGTGTTTGGGCAAATCGCTCGCGCCGCGGACTTGCTTGCGGAGGGCGGACTCGTGGTGCTCCGGACGCCAGTTGACGCCAATGAGATATCCCATGCGGTTGAGCCCCTCGATGGCCCTGAGATTCGAACCTATAAACGAAATCATCAAGTCCTGATCTACGCGTCGAAGGGGAACTCCGAATGAGTTTGCCCTCGCCACGAGATGTGGCTGCAGGAATCGCGGCTGATCTGCAGGCTGCCGGACACACGGCAGTCTTTGCCGGAGGCTGTGTACGCGACCAACTTCTCCAACTTGAGCCGAGTGATTATGACATAGCAACATCGGCCACACCCGAAGAGGTCATAAAGGTGTTCCCTCGGGCGTTGCCCGTTGGCATTGCCTTCGGTGTGATGTTGGTGCGACGTGATGGACTGACAACGGAGGTGGCGACGTTTCGTTCGGAAGGTCCGTACTCCGATCATCGTCGGCCCGACGAGGTGCAGTTCACGGATGATGTGCATGATGCGAATCGGCGAGACTTCACCATAAATGGTCTGTTTCAAGATCCCGTGACCGGGGATATTATTGATCATGTTGGCGGCAAGGCCGATTTGGAAGCAGGGGTGCTACGGGCCATTGGTGATCCGGCGGCGCGATTCAATGAGGATCATCTTCGGATGCTTCGAGCTGTTCGGTTTGTGGCCTCGCTTGCTGTGGAGCTCGACCCGGGGACCGAGCAGGCCATCATGCAGCACGCGCCGCAACTGACAGGCGTGTCCCGCGATCGTATTGGGGATGAAGTGCGGCGAATTCTGCTCGCGCCCGGCGGCGTGGCTGGAATCGAGTTGCTCGAGCGTACTGGCCTTGGTTCAGCCATTTTTGGCACGCCTGCCGCATCCGATAGTTTGGCGCGGCTGACCCAAGTGCATTCTGCCGAGGTTGCTGTGCCATCACTCCTCGCAGCGTGGGCCATGGACAGGGATGGCAAGGCATATGACATCGCTGCGACGGTTGGAAACTGGCGGGAGTGCCTTCAGCTCTCCAATGAGCATCGAGACGGCATGCACGCATGCCTCTTAGCGCATGAGCGGCTACTTGATTGGTCATCTCTCGGCGTGGCCGCACGAAAGCGATTGGCCGCCTCGCCGTGGGCAGATTCGGCGATTGAAATCGTGCGGGCGAGTGATGAGCCTCTCGCGGTCTTGATTCGAGCAGATGTCGTTGAACTTGCCCGTACGGGCCTGAATCCCCCCCGAGTGCTTGATGGCGACACGTTGCTTGCTGATGGAATGCCAGGAGGTGCTGCGTTTGGG
>JABJQE010000337.1 GCA_018663565.1 Phycisphaerae bacterium | reverse complement strand
GCAGGCATCGAAGCCACGATCCGCTTGCCGGACCAGGCTGAGTCGGCGACGGTTTTGGCAACTACTTCAGAGGCGGTGCTGAGATGGGCATCAAGGTCGAATGCTGCGGTTGGTTCGCAGGGCTGCTCAACGGCCGCAGAGACAGCCAATCCATCGGCTGACCGCTGAAGCATCCTGATGCAGGATGCCCCGAAGTCCGCGGCAATGGCCGGCATCGAGGGTCGTCTGAGGTGAAAGCGCATGTGGGGTACCTCCGGCGGTATCCAAGGGGGATATTCCGCCGTGGTGTTCGTCGGCATGATTCAGCGTGGTCTGAAGGTTGGTCCTGCGACCTGCTGCGGTGCAGGGGCAGGTCTCTGCCGAATGCCGCGATTATTCCGGATTGACTGCCATGAGTCGGTCCAGGATCGGGGGTAGTGCGTTTTGTAGCGTTGAAAATGCAGCTGGGAGATCCCATTTTTGGCTCTCGCGATTGCCAGTTGTATTGGAGATAGCCCGGATTTCAATGGCGGGTACTCCAAGCCGCCTTGCAGTGTGCACGACGGCGGCGCCCTCCATGGCTTCAGCAACGCACTTAGTCCGGGTGGCAATTCGATCGGCTGCCTCATCAGTGCCAGAGCAGGTCGCCACGGTGGCAATTCGGCCGATCGGAACAAGGTCTTGTACTGCTTGAATCAAGTGTGGATCACAGGGCACATCATTGCCCGAAAAGTCACCAAGCGAAAAGCCGAGCGAACTCATGTCTTGAAAGCCGGTGGGCGTCTCGATTCCCTCTTCTGCATAGACGCAGAAGTTTGCCCCGATGAGGTCGCCAATATTCAGATTGCTCCCAGGAAGGGCGCCGGCTACTCCAACCGAAATGACGGCATGCACTTGGTCTTTCTGCGAGGCAAGTGTTGTGGCGATGGCTGCGTTGGTGCGTCCAACGCCTGCAGTCACGACGTGGACACCTTCGCGGGTGCCAACAGCGGCCGCCTCGGCGTCTACTGCAACCACCAATACAATCGTCACGCCCGTTCAACTCCGCCGGCGAGTCTGCGCGTGATCCATGTCGAAAGATCGCCAAGCGACACATCAAATTGCTCGGCGGCGTCAAGGTCTTTCACCGAAACCATACCGCGTCCAACTTCCTCGCCAAGTACGACGGCAATTCTGGCGCGGCAACTGGCGGCTTCTTTGAATTGCTTTCCGATGTTGCGGGTTGCTTTCCAGGTGTGGCGAACATGCAATCCGATGTCGCGTAGTCCAGTCGAGAGCGGCACGAGCAGATCTTCCGCTTGGTCGTGTCCAGATGAGAGCACAAAGACATCGGGTCTTGGACATAAGGACACATCACCATCAAGCAATCCGCGGTCGGCGAGGAGGAGTGCAAGCACAACATCTCCCATACCAAAGCCGCAGGCTGGTGTTGACGGGCCCTCGAACATCTCAACGAGTCCGTCGTAGCGGCCGCCGCCGGCGATGGCCCGGAACGCGCCGCGGGCGTCATGGATTTCCCACACTGTTCCGGTGTAGTAAGCAAGACCGCGCACAATACCGAGATCCCAATCACAGAATGGCAGCAACCCACGCTTGTCGAGTTCGCTCGCAAGCGCATCAAGTTCGGCTACCGACTCGACAGGAAGTCCGTGCGTTTTCGCAATAGAGGCAGGTGGCTGATCACCTGAAATGCGGCTGCCGGTCATCTCATCAAGTTTCGCCACTCCGCTAGCTTGAAGGCCCAGCGCCGCCGCTTGTTCTGTAAAGACTTCTGACGGAAGTTTCTCGCGTTTATCAATCAGCCCAAAGGCTTCGGTCATGCGATCTTCAGGCACGCCAAGTGCTGCGAGCATGCTCGCAGCAGCGCCACGGTGGCTGATCCGCACGCGTATGTCTTCTGGTCCAAGCCCCAGCCCACGAAGCGCGGCAACGGCCACCGCAATAACTTCTGCATCGGCCTCGGGCCCGGCGACACCAAGAATATCTACGTTCCATTGACGGTGTTCTCGCAGGCGTCCCTTCTGCGGGCGCTCGGCGCGAAAGAGATCGGGGATTGCAAACCACTTGGTTGGTACCGTGAGCGATCGCCCTTTGGCCGCGACCATTCGAGCAAGCGTAGGTGTGAATTCAGCGCGGAGCGCGTAGTCGGTTTGGCCACCGCTGCGTTGGAATGAGAACAGCTCGCTGACAATTCCATCACCGCTCTTGATGGTGTACAGCTCGAGGTGTTCAAAGGTAGGACCGTTTATTTCGTCAAATCCATGCCGAATGGAAGCTGATCGCCAGGCTTGCTCAAGATGGTGACGAATAGCCATGTCTTCCGGAAAGAAGTCCCGCATGCCCTTTGGAGCTTGAAAGATGTGACGGGAGGAAGCCATGGGAGGTCGGAGGGTATCAGAGAGTTGGGGCTGTGCGCGAGTGGAGCCTAGCCGTCCCCGTTGCGACTGTGCGAGCCTGCGTGGTAGGATTTCATTGTGGAAGGAACCGTCATACTGCTGCATGGTCTCGGCCGCACAAGACGGTCGATGGCGTATTTGGATTCACAGATTCAAGCGTCTGGGTTCGACACGCGGTTGCTGGGCTATCCATCGCGGCGGTGCACTGTGCGGGAAGCCGCAGAACACGTGTCTTCAGAACTTGGCGACTTACAAGTGGAGCATCCACTCATCGGCCTTACGCACTCGATGGGCGGGCTTGTACTTCGAACACTTGCCTCGCGATTCAATTGGAAAGGTTGTGTCATGCTTGGGCCACCGAATCATGCCAGCAGCATGGCGCGCTTTGTGGCGGCTACGCCACCACTCCGTTGGCTGATGGGGCCGGCATGCGGGGAACTGGTCAATGAGCCGCTGTGTCCTGATCCACCCCGGCCATGTGGCATTATTGTCGGTACCAGTGGAGCGACGCTTGATAATCCACCGTCGTGGCTTGGAGCGATGCGAGGCGTGTTTGAGCATGATGAAGTGCATGATGGCACGGTGTCGCTGCGAGAGGCTGTACATCCTGCGGCGACCGACTTGGCCATGGTGCATGCCTCACACACCAGAATGATGAATCACCCCGAGACGATATCGCTCGTGATTCGCTTTCTCAAAACAGGTGGATTTGGCACTGCAGGCATGGAGCCCTCATTGGCCGAGGCGGCCGTGGCGACTCACGCTACAAGCGTGTGATCAGGATGCCTGGCCGCCGTTGCCATTGCAGTCTTCGCTTGTGCCATCAGCAATGTCATTTTCATTGCAGTCGGTGAATTCGCATTCGTCTGGTACGGCGTTGTCGTTGGCATCATGCAGGGTGCCGATAAGTTTGTAGTCAATTCGCTGCCTGCCAGCGAGGGCGGTGCCTGCACCCGCCGCAGCAGCGGCTGTAATAAGCGTACGCATGGGATCCTTCTCCTTGGGTCCTCATCTACGCCTTGCTTTCGGCAGTACAGTGTCCGATCTCAAGGTTCTGGCGGTAAGTCACCACCGACGCGGATATTTTGACGATAAGGCCCAATAATCTGGGGAGGGCGGGCAGTATTGAACTTTGACAACGTCAACCTTGTTGAAATAATCGAGGGGCATAAGCCACTGTGCAACAATGGCTTACAATCGTGCATTTATGCGCTTTCTGCCTATATTGGCCGGATCTCAATCATTGGTCCGATACCAACTTTCACAGAGGGCGGTCGGCGGAGACATTTCGTAGTCTTCGCCGTGATTGTTCCTCGACCATGGTCAGGCGGATCGGCATGGAGGTCGATCTCGCGAGGAGATACGCAGCATGAATGCTATGACAACTATCAAGGGCTGGGCACGCGAGTTAATTGATCTCTCGCTGCTCTTCATCGCCGTCGGCGTGATCGTTCAGATCGTGTTCGGCAAGGATGACAGCTGGTACTTCGGTGGCATCACCGAACGGCTGATGGGCTTTATTAGCGAACTTGGCAACGGCGGATTCGTCGGCCTGATCGCCCTTCTGGTGATCATCTACGTGTTCTCAAAGCGAGGCGATTAATCCTCGGTTGGTTGCATACCGCAACTGATTCTCAAAATACTCCCGCCCGCCTCTTTGGAGGCGGGCGGTTGTTTTTTCAACATTGCGAGTGGAGGAGTGGGAAGGCGGTAGTTGGGGCGTCGTAGTCCGCAATCACCACTCTGGGCCGGAGGTGTACCGGCCATAAACGTCTGCCATTGCTTGCACCATTTCGCCGAGCGTGCAGTTGGCGAGAGAGGCGTCGATGAGCGATGGCATAACGTTCTTGTCGGCGCGGGCCGCATCGCGGATGGCGTCGAGGGCGGTTGATACGCCCGCGTCATCACGGTTCTTCTTGAACGTTTCGAGTCGATCGCATTGGTTCGTTTCAACTGTATGGGGGATCTGCAGGATCTCAACTTGGTGAGAGTCGTTGCCTTCTTCGAATGCGTTCACGCCAACGATCAGCCGGTCGCCCGCTTCCATTTCCTGGCCGAAACGGTAACTCGCTTCGGCAATACTTCGTCGGAAGTATCCTTTGTGAATACCAGCGACGACGCCGCCCATATCGTCGATTTCACCAATGATCGTGTCTGCGTCGGTTTGCATTTGATCAGTCAATGCTTCTACGAACCACGAACCACCGAGTGGATCGACCGCGCGTGTGACGCCAGTTTCTTCAGCCAAGATTTGTTGCGTGCGTAGCGCGACGCGGACGGCGGTTTCGGTAGGAAGACCAAGCGTTTCGTCCATACTGTCGGTATGCAGGCTTTGGCAGCCGCCAAGTACGCCGGCCATGGCCTGGTAGGCCACACGTACGATGTTATTCAGTGGTTGCTGTTCCGTCAGGCTGCATCCTGCGGTCTGTACATGCGTTCGCATGAGTAGTGATCGATCATTCTGTGCGCCGAATCGTTCCTTCATGGCCACGGACCAGATGCGACGGGCAGCGCGGAGCTTGCAAATTTCTTCGAAGAACTCATTGTGCGAGTTAAAGAAGAACGAGAGCCGTGGCGCGAAGTCATCGACGTCAAGCCCGCGATCAATAGCGGCCTGGACGTATTCCATGCCATCACGCAAGGTAAATGCGAGTTCTTGCGTTGCGTTCGAGCCAGCTTCTCGGATGTGGTAGCCGCTGATTGAAATGCTATTCCACCGTGGGAGATGGTTCATCGCATGCTCGATCGTGTCAACGACGAGCTTGACCGATGCTTCTGGTGGATAGATGAACTCGTTTTGACTGTGGAATTCTTTGAGAATGTCATTCTGCAAAGTGCCGCCAAGTGTTGCGGGATCAATGTTCCGCTGTTTGGCCATGGCAATGTACATGGCCCAAATGACGCACGCGGGGCCATTGATCGTTTGGCTGACAGTCACCTCATCGATGGGAATGTCTGCATACAAACGGTGCATATCCTCGATTGTGTCAATGGCCACGCCGCACCGACCAACTTCGCCCATGCTTAATGGGTCATCGCTGTCGCGACCCATGAGGGTGGGCAGGTCGAAAGCCGTCGAGAGGCCGGTGTTGGTGCCCTTGGCGTTTTCAAGGAGGTACTTGAATCGCTTATTCGTGTCATCGGCGCTGCCAAATCCCGCGAACTGCCGCATGGTCCACTGGCGTGTTCGGTACATGCCGGGGTGCACGCCACGGGTATACGGGAACTGCCCGGGTTCACCAATCCGCTCGTGGGGTTGACTCGCATCGCCTGGTGCAGTGGTCGGAACCTGGTCCGGCTCATAGACTCGGTCAATGACATAGCCAGAAAGACTCACGGTGGCTGGGTCGGCTGACCCACCGCCTGCTGGCGTGGTTGTATTGCTGTGATCTGATGTGGTCATGAACGCATCCCTTATCCCCGAGAGTGAATGGCAGGAGGCGATTTTAG
>JABJQE010000336.1 GCA_018663565.1 Phycisphaerae bacterium | reverse complement strand
TTACGAAGAACTGATTATGCTCGCAGTCATAGGTAATGGAACCAAGGCTGCTGTTGGCAGTTGGCAATACCGCAAAGGTGCTGATGGCTGCAGAGTGGGTATCGATGCGATACACAGCGCCCCAACCGGATGGACCCATGACGTCGATATTCCATGTCTGTGATGCGGTCACATAGATATTGCCCTCTTCGTCGATGGCAAGACCCATGATGCTGCCAAGATTCGAAGCGGTCCATGATGGGTGGTTGTAGCGGCCGATTGGGAACGCTGTGTTATAGGGCTGAGCGCCGATTCCAGTAAGGTCAAAGACCGTCAACATTCGGTCGCCGGGGATGCCAGGCGATACGGTTTGAACCGCAACGCGGCCCATGCCGAAGCCCAAATAATCTTGCTTGTCGTACTGTGGACGGCCCGCGCAGTCGCTGCCTTCGACATTCTCGCAGTGGTCCACAGGGTCACAATTCACACCAGGGTCAGTGCAGTGCGAACCGAGGCCATACCACACGCCTGCGTGGTCGATGCAGTCATCCTCAGTTATTTCGACGCAGTACCAGTAGCCAGAGCCTGGCCCTTCTTCGATGCAGCATGCGCCGTCACCTGAAAGTGGTTCGCATTCGATAAATGGATCGGTGCACACGGTTCCTGGTCCGTACCAGTACCCCGCCAAATCAACGCAGTATTCCTCAATCATGAAATCGCACACGAGGCCAAGCGTAGGGTGCTCGTAGCAGCACGCGCCGCGGTCATCTGGTACATCACAGTCAACCGCTGGATCACCGCATGACAAACCAGCGAACCATGTACCGCCCATGTCATGGCACTTGTACTCTTCGACTTCAATGCACAACCAACCAAGATTGGGGTCTTCATAACAGCACGCCGCGTCATCAACGAGCGGATCACATTCAACGAATGGATCGCTGCAAGTGGTTCCGATGCCGTAGTAGTACCCACCGAATGCATCGCATTCGCTGGGTGTGACTTCGATACAGACAAGTCCCCCGATGTCCGGATCTTCATAACAACAGGCACCAGACGGGTTGTCCGAGGCTGCGGATGCAAATGATGAAAGCCCACCAACGAGGAGGGCTGCGAATAAGGCTGAAAGGCCGTTCTTCTGACTGCGGGCGGTGTTGGTAGACATGACTGTCTCCTCAGGTTGATGGTCCAGTGAAGAGCGAACGCGACGTTCGCCACCATGTCTCCGCTTCAACTGTGGAAACCTGTCAGGTGAACATCCCCTATCCCCCTCCAGCCCTCCAGAGGCCGCATTTGGCCCCTCTGGCTGGGCTATGCCGCCAAACAAAGGCTACCCCCCAGCGATCATGAGCCCCCTCACGCCCCCGAATCAATCTGACGTGGGAACCGCCTCGCGTGAGAGCGGCAGCACCAGTGTTGGATCGCCCAGCACGGTGTACGAGGCGAGATTGGTCAGCATTCCTTCTCGGGAACCCGGCACGAGGTACAGCGATGGATCACTGCGGGATTCTGCCAGATAGTGCCTCAAGGTGGCATGGCCCGCAAGCGAGATCGGTAGCCCTGATGCCATGAAAGCAGCGGCATTGGATTCGGCTCGAATCGAGGGGATGAGCGGATTCGGCTCGTTGATCTCGGTGCTGCCGCAATAGGCGGCGATCCAGCCACTTCTGAACAACTGCTCGATGAGTGGATCCCCTGGTGCTGCAAGTTGACACCCGGTTGATGCGAAAATGGCAGGAGATTCCGGCGTAGGGATCGTCAGCGGCGAGCCCTGCACAACCTCCCCGCCGTGTTCCTCGACGCAGTCATCGATCGCAAGAGTGAACATGGCAGGCGTTGAAATCGTGCCGTCAAGCATGGAGGCCACGCCATCGGTATTGGACGGCAACCGCCCGCCATGGGCTACCGAGTAGACCAGCCTCGGCGAGCGTTCTCGCCAGAGAGAGGCGATCCCCTTCGGCGTGAGATACATCTCGGTGAGGCCCTCCGGAGCAAGAACGAGCGTTGCCTGAGAAATATCAACACCGCTCGCATCGGCATTCGGCACATCAATCGGAACAAGGGTGGCGGTAAATGCCGCTCCGACATGCTTGAGGGTGGCATGACACTCCGGCTTGATCACATCCGGAGCATGCGCCTTCATGTACCGGGCCTGAAGCCGCCGTGCAATCGCTGCAAGTGAAAGTTTCGCGGCCTCCAAAGTACTGGCGGGGATATACCCGGATTCTGTCATGCTCTGAGCAGCAGGAGTGTCGAGATCAGAACGCGCCTCCGAAGAAACGGACCCCGCAGCGACTGGGCGGGCGACCATCGTCAACTGAAACCCATGCCTGACAAAGCAGGCGACATCGTGTTCGCCGGCAATAAACCCGAAAGGCACCTGCTCTGTAGGTAATTTCTGGTCGCGCGGTGTGTCTTCTCCATACAGCGTCGCGTCGAATCCGGCAGACTCAAGATGTTCCCGCGCCTCATCCATGATCATCGAGATGATGTGCGGCGCTCCCATGCGCGGCGCCGTCAACATCGCGACTGGCTCCCGGTCATCCACTTCGTCAAAACGGATGCTCGTGCGTAGAATCCGATCGACAAGTCGAGGATCGTCGTACGGAATGCGGCCGACACACCATCGTGGCGGCTTCTGGAACATCTCTTCCACCATCCTGGCATCGATACACTCACCGATCCGGGGCGCGGCCACCCCATGCATCAGCAGTGGAAGATCGGACCAAATTGGTTCCTCCACACCATCAATTCTCCACGGTCCCATCGGAATGGAAGCAGGACCACCGATCAACAGCACGAATGCCGCGCCCTGCTCGGGCTGATGCGCCTCGAGCGTCTCACGGACGTTCTGCAGGTCTTGCTGCGCATCACTTGATTCGGGAAGATCGACCCAACTAACCACCCATCCCTGGCGAGCCTTGTGCTCGAGATATGCCTGCTGAGCATCGAGTTCACCCAGTGAGGTCCCGGCAAGTACAACAAGTGTCTTGGTCGCAATCGACCGGTACTCCTCGTGCGTTCTATCAATACTGCGACAGCCCCCAACCCCTGCCATGGCGGCGAGGCACAGCGTGGCGAGTGATCTGTACCCCCACGGCCAAGCCGTAATTCGCATGGGACTCCTCCGACCCCTTGATGAAAGCGGCCCGGGCCAGTGTACGCGGTTGCTGTGCCCCCCCCCACACCTCCCAGTTGCATCCCCAAGCCTCAACTCCGGCCTCCCCACCTTGCTGTTGCAATCGAGACTCAATATGCTGGCCAGATGCTGGCCCCAAGGCATTCCTCTTGATCTCCCTGATGATGCCGCTCGGGCACGCACTTATGGTGGGCATAACTATTCTCTGCGTGTCATTGGTCACCGGCATCATCGTTGGCGTACGTGACTTGGTGAGGGGAAGCACTCGAATGCCACCAATTCATAACGTCGCGAGCGGCACCGAATCACCGATAACATTTGGATTACTCATCTTTGGACTTTGTGAACATGCCTGCATAGCGATACCTTTCCTGCATGTTTACAACTGAATTCATCGCGATCTTGGTAGCGCTCTTTGTCATCACCGATCCCCTAGGAAATGTTGGCATTTTCCTCAGTTTGACACCGAACGCGTCGGCCGAGCAAAGACGATCAATGGCTTTCCGGAGCAACCTGTACGCTCTGATTCTGCTGCTCGTGTTTCTTATCGGGGGACCGTGGATTCTGTCCTTCCTCGGCATCACCCTGCACGCAGTCGATCTTGGTGGAGGACTGATCGTGGGCGCTGTTGGATGGCAGCTTATTCGCGCGAAGGAAGACCGCAAGACCCAAGGCTCTGCTGCAGATAATGAGGCCGCGACCAGTAGCGACATCTCATTCTGCCCACTTGCCCTTCCACTTATCGCTGGTCCAGGTGCGATCGCTGTCGTCATTGATGCCGGCAAGCATGCGATGGAGAATGGCTTCTGGTACTGGGCCGCGGCAATCGGCGGAACTGTGACTGCCATGATCATTAGCTGGATCTGTTTGCGAGAGGCGGCGATACTGCTCCGCGTACTCGGTCACAACGGCATGAACGCGCTCACGCGAATCATTGGGTTCCTACTCGTATGCATCGCCGCTCAGATGATCATCATTGGGGCCCGCGGGGCATTTGGGCTCAATGGGGCAACTACTGCCAAACCAAACTCAACCCACCAGCAATCCAGTGCCTATCCGGACCACGGCCCCTACACCGGTGGAAGTTGCACTTTGAGCCGCTTGCCCAACAGCGACACATTCACGCTGCTCGCAGTTTCAGCGGCCCCACCAGCATCACCGTCGATCTGAAAGATCGCAGGTTCGGCAAGCGAAATACCTATATCTCGCGACGCTACCGTATGCACAAATCCAGCGCACTCCATTTGCCGGCCACGCCGACACCGATTCATCCACCGCAGTACGCCAAGTGATGTCGATGCAGGGAAGAACACCACATCAAGCTTTCGGTCATCCATTGCCGCCATCGGCGCTGGATTGACTCGGCCCCCATACTCGGGCGAATTCGCCACCACAACCCAGCCAGAAACATCACGGACGAAGTCCTGCCCATCCACCACAACTGTGCAGCGCGGCGGCGAACACCGGCGAACACATGCCAAAGCTGCCCGCACATAGGTCCAGTTTGAAACTGAATCACCCCGCCGCGAAGCGACCTCCCTCACAATCTCAGCATCAAGACCAATCGACGCCATCAGCAGCATGGTCTCGCCATTGACCGAGGCCATATCAACCTCGCCGTGTGCGCCATGTTCAACGGCAGCCACCACATCGGTTACTACCCCGCTCATTCCAAAGCCCCGAGCAAACAAATTCTCATTCCCACTGGGCACATGCAGAATCGCACATTTCGCATCAGCTACAACCCCCGCCACGGATCGCACCGTCCCGTCGCCCCCAACAACCGCGACGACATCTACCCCTGCACCTTTCCCCCCAAACCACACGGAGGCATCCCCCGGCTCGCTCGCAATCAGTTCAACAGCATGCCCACGCGCGACAAGCGCACCCGACACCTCTGCAGCGAGCACGCGGCCGCGGCCACCTCCGGACACAGGATTGAATAGGACCACCACACGCATGGCCACAGCCTAGCAGTCTCAGTTCGTATCTAGACGCACGGCCCCCAAGCGCCGAGGATGATGAGCATATCGTCTATGTTGACAATTCCGTCACCGTTGAGGTCAGCGGGGCCTGTTGTTGAGTCGCCAAAGGAGCCTAGGATGACCAAGACATCATCAACGCTCACCTCACCGTTGCCGTCAACATCACCAAGGCATGGCTCGGTGTCATCACATACAAATACATCGAGCTGGATATTATCGATTCCGGCCTCAACGACTGACGCCGTGTTGGCATCTTCAACCACCCAGCGTACGCGGACGGCGGCGGTTGGAATGATGTAATCGCCCACACGGAATGAGGTCGTGTCCCATGCCGAGTTCGTGCCCTCAGTCTCATGGACCATTACCCAAGTGCCGCCATCATCGCCGCTGATTTCGGTGACCAAGCTGTCGCCGAACTCGCTGTCGAAGAAGTACCTCGCATATGAAATGGTGCCGTCGGTTGCATCGAGATCGATCGCTGGCGAGATGAGCCTAGTTGGGCCGCCATCTACATCAGCCTCGCCGACGCTACCACCGACACTGCCGTTCTGCGTAATGAAGCACAGAATCGCATCGGCGCCCGCGGTCGCATCGTTTTCTCGTTGCGATACAACGGTACCAAAGAGCGTGCCCAGCGGATCGACCTGTTCCCAGGCGCCAGTTGAAAGCGATGGGTCGTTTTCAACCGTCCATCCAACAGCAGGCTCTTCAAAATCAAGGCGAATGAGCGTCTCCACACCATCGGCTCCAACAGCAACGTACCCCGCTGCTGGCGCGGACGAAGGATCGGTGTACTCCGATCCGCCTAGAAGTTCGCCGGATGCGTAGAACTCAAGTTCTTCAGCACACTCGACCGCAGGCAATTCGCCGCTATAGGTCTCGCCACCAAGAGGAGTAACTGGAATCGAGGACCATGCACCGCCGCCCACGCGGCCCCACAACGCCCCGCTTCCGGCTGCAATTTCGGCGCCGCCGATGGGGTTGAGCGTGAACTGCACTTCGTGCGGCATCCCAGGTGAAACCTGCGATGGAATACCACCGTCCCAGCCAAATGTCATTCCTGTCGGTGGTTCGTTCATCCACACTTCGGTCGATCCGCACCGGCCGATTACCAAATCCACCCATCCGTCTCCATTGATATCGATGACGGCAATATCGTGCACACCTTCTAGCATCGAATCAGGAATACCTGTGTCATCCCGGCTAAACGTCACGTCCGGACTCTCGCCGCGATTGCGAAGCAAATGTGTAGTGCGGCTGCATCCAGAAATGTCCACATCGACATCACAAATGATCACGTCAAGGTTGCCATCATTATCGAGGTCAACGCAGTAGTTATCGCTACCAAAGCCACCAGTCACGGCATCAAAGGCCCGCTGCGCAAACTGCGCGTAGCCATTGCTGTCGTTTCCTTGGTTCAGATAGTAATTGTCAACGCCATCATCACTCGTAATCATGTCGAGCATGCCGTCGCCATTCAGATCGCCAACCGACACGTGGTATGGAGCGAGCTGGTCTATGATTTGATATCCAACAAAGACACCTTCGTTCGAGGAGCTATTCCACGTCACGGCAATATGCTGCGGGGCGTTCAACGATGTTTGCTTCACAATGTCAAGCGTTCCATCGCCGTTCATATCAGCGATCACGCTTGCGGCGCCAAAGGCCGCCTCACTCATTTCACTGGTCAGGCGAGACGCCGTCTCATCGGTGAAGTAACCAGAGCCGTCATTGATGAGTAGCCGATTGTTGTAATCAAAAATCTGCGAACCACCACTGTCGTAGTCGCCAAAGTAGAGGTCCTCATCGCCATCGCCATCAATATCACCTGCGGCCACGGAGCAGAAGCGTGGCCCTGCAGTGGCGTGCATCTGCGGAATACGAGCATCTTCGTATCGAAGACCTTGCCACACGCCATTGCTCTCACCGAGATTCATATAGACACGAGGATGTGAAAGATGCTTCTCGGCGTTATCTGTCAGCGTGACCGCCGTGATGACATCAAGCCATCCATCGCCATTGACATCAGCCATCGTGACATCACGATCATTCGTTGCAGTCAGAAAGCCTAGGTCACCAGGAACATCGGAATCAATTGCATAGGTCGCGGTGCGATCTATGAGTACGCCATTTTCATTCATGAACAAGACGTTGGTGTTCCGCCCTGTACTTGTGAATGGTTCCTTTCGGACACAGATCAGATCATCATCGCCATCGTTATCGATGTCGCCGACGATGTAATCCTTCTCACGGTCATCACTCACGCCAACCGCGGGGTCCGACTGCAATCGAGTGTCAGTCTCGTTCACAAAACTCATCCAACCCTGCCCAGCTGCGCCGGCAGCAGGAAGAAGAACGAGTGTCAAGCCAATACGTACGCTGTTTCGCATCATGAACCCCTGTCCTCTGTTCATCACTGGCAAATACCCCACCCAGACAAAATTACAAGAAGATCATCCACACCCACAAACAAGTCGCCGTTGACATCGGCGTCACAGCCGCTCGCACATCCACCCCAAGCAGATAGAACCAGCAGCATGTCATCCACGTCAACGCTTCCTGAATCATCCACATCAGCTGGACATGGATTGCACACGTCAAGTTCGCCGTTCTGATCGGCGTCAAGCGTGATGTCCTCGGCAATTTGCACGAAGTCCTGCACGCCATCGACATCGCAGTCTTGTGGCCCACCGTCAAAGGCGGCGGCATATGCAGCAGCATCGGCAAGATCAACATCGCCATCGGCATCGACGTCATACACGGCGGCAGCATCGTCCGCGCCGACGCCGCTGCCCATGCTCGATACAAATCCAGTTGGACCCCAGAAGTCAACGAGGTCGACATCGCCATCACCGTCGCCGTCACATTCCACTCGACCGAGCGAATTGAGAAAGGCCACGACGGACTGCTGCTCAGAGACGCTCAGCGATGCAAACGCCGTCGCAGCGGCTTGCCCCTGGCTAAGCGATGCGCCGTGCAAGGAAATGGCTTCTTGAATGCGGCTTTCAAAATTGCCGCCATTCACGCGGCCGTCGTGCCACATTGGATTTCGAATTCGAACACCCCACAAGGGCGGCGTTCGGATTTCTCGTACTCCCGCTGGTCCGTCGCCAATGCCATCAGCCGCAGCGCCCATGTCGTGCAGCAAGAAGTCGCCATACGGATGAATGGTCTGCGAGCGAATCACATCCTCCAACCCCGGATCGTCAGACGTCACCATGGTGGAGGGATGACACACAGCGCAGCCAGCGGCAATGAAGACCGCTTCGCCGCTCATCCCACTGCGAGGTGTTTGCGGTGCTTGGGCAAGGAAGCGTTGAAAGTCAGTCACTCGATCAATAAAGTCAAACCCATCGGCGTCTGGCCCGTCCTCGGGGTCGAGCACCATGTCGCACTCAGCGAGCAAGCCTTCGTCACCACGGGGTGGATTCTCATCAGGCAGGAGTCGATTGGTGAAGCCGAGTTCCTGCATCGATGCATCTGCGCTGAATGACAACACGCTTGGAAGTTGCGCTTTCCAACCGAAGCGGCCAACGCGAGCTACGCCTGGATTCTCGAATGCTTCGGTCCAGCGAATAACGCCCCGCTGCGCTTCAGGTTGCGCAGCAACGAGGTCAACAAACACATCATCGGGCACGGCTTCGATCAGTCCGTAGGCGAGCGCCCCGGGTGTCACGCGAAGTGAGGTCACATTGGCATGGGCTGGAATCTCATCGAGGCAATCATCGTTGATGGCATTGACATTGAGCAGTGATCCACCGAAGGACGCGAGCGGGTCAAACCCGCCCTTCTTATCAATGCGACCGAATCGAGTGACCTGCTGAGCGCCAGGGCCGCCGAGTGGCGCGTTATGGCACGAGCCGCAAGACGTCTGATTGAAGACCGGACCGAGCCCCTCTTCAACCGTGATGTTCCGCATATATGCCACACGGCCAAGATCGAATCGAATCTGCTGATCAGCAGTCAGTCCAGGAAAGGCATCGCCCATTCGGGGCTGCAATTGAACTTGGGCCAATACGCAGGTAGTCGTTACGAAGACCGCCGCCACGGTTATGCTAATTCTGCTCATGAGTACGCATTCCACACACCCGCCCAGATCCACCATAACGACCATTCGAGTTGACGGGAAGTCAAACCTGTGCCGATTGATGATGGCTGCCCTTGCGGCTTTCTGCCTCTGTATCGGCGGTTGCAAGCCTCAAACAGATGAGCCCGCTCCTATTCCAGCCTTATCCGGCGAGCTTGTCGACCACTACAACCTCATCCTCGCTGGGCAGTTTGGGCCAGCTCGGGTCAGACTGCGTCAACTCATTGACGCCGGCGCCGGCGATAGCCGAGCATTGTTCTTGATGGGGCTCTCACATCATCGTGAGCGGTCATACCCCCGGGCGACGGCATGGTTTGAGAGGGCAATAGCGGCCAACCCGCCGTACCCCCCCGCCGCGCACTTTCTTGGCTGGGCGTGGTATCACGCGGGCGACGCTACAAAAAGCCAAGCGGCCTTTACGCAGCACCTGACACTCGACCCCACGGAAGGCGATACGCATTTCGGACTTGGCGTACTCGCCCTTGAACGCGGAGATCTTGACCAAGCGGAAACCTACTTTCAAAGAGCAATCGCCCTGCAACGAGATCGACCCGGTCGACAACGCGGCGTCGCCAAGACAATGGCCCGCCAGGCAGAGTTGCTCGAGCAACGCGGTGAACTTGAGGCTGCATTCAAACTTCTTGAGGCATCGATCGCCATAGACTCATCGCTATACGAAGCGCAATTCACACAAGCTCGAATCCTACGCAGACTTGGCCGAGTTGAAGAAGCGGCCGCGGCCGAGCGGGCCGCCGAAATCGCCAAGTCTACGTTCGAAGAAAGCGATACACGACCGCGATGATTCGACTCGCTACATTCTTCACGCTACTGGCAATCATTGGATGCGATGAACAATCGCCACAAATAGCACTCGTTGACGTGACGCATCGCACCGGCCCCATATTTGTCACGACAAGCGGCAGCACACCACCGAGAAGCATTGTGGAAGTCAACGGACCCGGCGTATGCCTCTTCGATGCTGACGGCGACGGGGACATCGACCTGTTCATTGCCAATGGTGCCACGGTGGATGACCCTGAGAATGGTCCCGGAAGCCGGCTCTTTCGCAACACATTGCGTGAAACGGGCACACTCACATTCGTGGACATGACAGAAGACGCGGGCATTGAGTTACGCCGCTGGGCCACGTCGGCAACTGCAGTTGATCTAACGGGTGACGACGAAGTCGACCTCTATGTCACGTGTATTGGCCCTGACGTCCTGCTTCGGAATGACGGACATGGCCACTTCACCGATATCACCGCTGCGGCTGGCATTGACGTGCCGGGGTGGTCAACTTGCGCGGCCCCTGGCGACATCGATTGTGATGGAGATCTTGACCTCTATATCGCTCGGTATATCGACTGGGACTTCTCGTCACCACCACCGCCAACCGTCACGTTTCGCGGCGAACAGGTCATTGCCGGGCCCGCCGGTCTGCCGCCCCAAACTGATGTGCTCTTGATCAACAATGGCGACGGCACATTTCGTGACATCGACGCGACGGCCGGCATCCCCCCCGCATTCGGACTCAACGCAGTGATGCTCGATGTCGATGGCGACATGCAGCTCGAAGTACTTGTAGGCAACGATGGCATGTCCAACAATCTGCTCGTACTTCCAAAAACGCACGCGCCCCGATTCCGCGATGAAGCGAAGAGCAGAGGGTTTGCGACCAATATGAGCGGCGCCGAGCAAGCCACCATGGGATTGGCCGTCGGCGATATCGATCAGTCTGGCACACCCGACATCATCAGCACCAACTTCTCGAGTGACACCAATACGCTACTCATAACCGATGGTGCATACTTCGTCGATCGAACCAACGTAGTCGGTCTCGGTCCGCCAACTCGATCGCTTCTTGGATGGACCACCCGCCTGCTCGATCTCGATCATGACGGCGACGAAGACCTGATTACGCTCAATGGTCACGTCTACCCCAATGCTACCCAAGACACCATGGCGAGTCAGTGGCGACAACCGGCACTTGTTCAGCGAAGAGACGGCGACCGATTCACCAGTATTGCGTTTGACCATGGCTGGCTCTCGCAGCGACGCGTTGACCGCTCAGCGGCCTTTGGAGATCTCGATGAAGACGGAGATCTTGACCTCATCACCGCCGAACTCAACGGTCCGGTCCGCGTCATCGAGAACCGAGCCGAACACCCAACTCGGCGGGGCATCGTGCTGGACCTCTCGAATGAGCCCCTTTCCATCGGGCATCGCTTCACCATCAAAGCCGGCGGAGAGATCCAGCATCGCTGGCACACGCCCGGCACGGACTTTCAAGGCTGGTCAGCCCCCCAAATCCACTTCAGTATCGACTCAGCTGGCGATTTATCTGTCGATGGGACAGGCACTTACGTTATTTCCAGTCCGTAATTGCTTGCTCCATAAGCCGATACATAACCCTTGATGAAGCCACGGGCGCTCGACTCAAGCACGATGGCCTGGAGTCTGGATTTCCAACGCTCTACCGCGAAAGTTCGTTTGAACGAGCCCTTCAACG
>JABJQE010000335.1 GCA_018663565.1 Phycisphaerae bacterium | reverse complement strand
TTGTGAAGCAGCCGTGTGCCAAATCTACTGCACCAGAAGAACCACGCCATATCCGCCATCGCAACACCAACCACTGCGGCAATCAAAGTCGGCACCCACACATCCGTCCCCAATGCCTGCTCGCCAATAATCACTCCAGCGGGAATGATCACAATGTCTTCGCCGATCGGAATTCCAATTCCGCTCGCAAGAAGTAATCCGAGCACAACCCACGGCAAGTACTCCGCGTATTCAGTGATAAATTCTGTCATGAGGGTTATCGAGCCGCTGTTCTCTCAGATGGCTTCGTACAGGCCATTCGGAGCCACTGCATCGGAGCCCTCGGGCGATGCTTCCTGTGTGATCTCCGCCGTCGCCACCACCACAGGATCGCGACAAGGAGCAGGATACCGACCCCAAGAAAGACTGCATCTCGAAGATGTGAATTGTGTAGAGAAGCGTCTATTCCCTTGGCGATCAGCCAGCCAGCACCGAGCTGCCATGCCACGCTCTTGGTGGCCCCGATACACTCGCCTGCCAGAAATGTGCCAAATGGCATATGAGCGAGCCCTGCAGCAGTGATAACTGGGGTCCGGGCGCCGGGAAGAACTCGCCCCAGGACCACCACCCACATCCCCCGGCGATCCAAGAGGTATTTGACCTCCAGAAGCCGCCGGGGATGGAACATCTTGCGGAAGATCCGAATCCCCAGCAACCAATGGGAGTATCGGCGTACGAGCAGCATCCAAATCACGTCGGCTAGCACCACGCCACACCAGGCCGCGGCAACGGTTGGCCACAATGGCAATTCACCTCGCTCGATCAAGAACCCTGCTGGCACAATCAGTATTTCTTCACTGATCGGAATGCCAACGCCAGCGAGCATGATGACTCCAAAGAGCAACCATGGCCCATCACTGGTAAGTGATTCTTCTACTTGCACTTCGATCTTGCCATGAATCGAGTCAGGATTCTTGACCAAATCCGCGTCGAGAGAACCTGCCCCGGCAAGGCAGAACAGACTTCCCCCCAGAAGCGCCAACACAATCAACACGCTTCGCATACACAAAGGCTAGCAGGTAAAGTTGCCGGACCGAGTCAATTCGCTTGGCAGTTCAACATGTTCAAGGTCGGAGGCACTCATCGCGGTCAACGGGGAGATTTCGATCGCCCCATCCACGCCACCATCATCACGACGAGGGACCGAGACACCGGCCTGCTCGAGCCATGACCCGTACAGATCAGACTGCATTTGCTTGCTCGACTCGGCTGAATCTGGGCCAGTCGCGTTCTTGATTGGCGCGAACTCGGCTGACCGACTCACCTCAAGGATGGCTGGCTGCGTTGCAATGCCCATGGCGTCAAAGACGAATCTCTCAACCTTGACAGCATTGGGCTCATCAGGAACATGCCGGTCACCGGTCTGAGGATCGATACACGACACCTTTTTGACCGCGCGGTGCCACGGCAAATCATCCTGCCCTGCAGTCGCAACACGACGAGCAAAGTCCGTGCTCATGATGTGCATCGCCACATTCCCTGCAGCAAATCGAAGCCGTCCAGAATCGTCTACTGATTGGGCTTGCTCGGTCGAAAGATCTGAATACTCCACCACCCCAAGGCGACCATTCATCGAGCCGAACACGCCAACCTTCTCGCCGGGATCTGTCTTCGACACCATCTTGCTTGTGAATTCACCCGAAGACAATGACTCATCAGCATGCAAACCGAGAAACACTGGGTCCAGTACAGGCGCGAGCGGATTGTCTACTTGAAAGTACGAGATCGCTTCAACGCCGCGACCTTCCATTTGATCGATGGCTCCACTTGAAAGCAATGCCGCGAATGATCCGCCATGTCCGTTTGGACTCATCGCCAGTTCGCCCTGGGACTCAAACAGAATCTGCCCGGTCTTCATATCAAAGGCCGGCATTACCCCTTGGGGGAACATCATGATCTGCCTGCGATCGAGTCCGAAGCACCGATTATCTAGGAAGAAGGCCCTAGTTTGCGCATCGTTGATTTCGCTGGTCAAGATGTACCAACGAATTGTTCGCCCCCACTTCTGTTGAGCAGCCATGATTTGCTCGGCAAACAACCTAAACAATGGCTTCCCGGTCACAGCACTCGCTGGGAATGTGCCCTTCGGCCCAGCCCAGCCAAGTCGTGTGCCTTGCCCACCAGCCACCGTGAATGCCGCCACCTTGCCCTCAACGAGCATCGACTCGCCCCGCAAACGCAGCGATGATTCATCCACGAGAGATACACTTTCACATACCCGTCGCGAATCAACTGACACACATTGAGCTGGTTGCAAGTCGCCGCCCGTGCAAGCAGGTGGTGTCAACACAAACTGCTGTATCAAGCTTGGAAGTTCAGCGAGTGGAAGCGACTCAATCCGGCGCATGAGGGCTTCGGCGGCATCTGTTCCAAGCTGATCAATATGGCATGACACATGCGACTGCCCACATGCTTCAAGCTGAGATCGCAGCGAATCAAACCGACTCATGCGTGCTCAACCATCCTCTGGAAGAGAAGGGGCTGTCCAACCAGTCGGTAAGTGCCGAACGATTTTTCCGGTCTCGAGATAGATCATCTGCTCACAAATATTGGTGCAGTGATCTGCCATTCGCTCTACTGCCCGCACAACTGTCAGCAATTGCAATCCTGCTGGAACTGAAACGGCACCAGCCGCGAGCGCGCTTTGGGCTCGCATGACCAGTTCGTCTTTGAAGGCGTCCACAGTGTCGTCGAATGCCAACACCCGCTGAGCAAGTTCTGTGTCACGCGACCGCATCGACTCGACAGTGTCCCGCACCATTCCAACGACACTATTCGCCATCATCTGCAATGTGTCGGCGACTTCTGTGTCTTTGCGTTGTTCGGTCGCTTGAGCGACATTGACGGCACAGTCCGCGATTCGCTCGAGTTCGTTGTTGATCTTCACGATCGTGAGAATCGAACGCTGTTCATGTTCGCCGCTCGGTCGATGCTGCATCAAAGCGATACAGGCCCGCTCGATTTGGACATCGACATGATCAATCGTCGCATCCTCACGCACCACCGCCCCGGCTGCCGCATCATCATTCTGGAAGTAGCACTCGACTGCCGAAAGTGCCAGATCGGTCACTCGGCGACCCTGCGCGAGCAGGTCGTTGAACACGGCATCAAGGCTTGTGTGGAATTCGTCCATCAGGGTCTTCCTATGCGAAACGGAGTATAGATCCGCCACGGCCAGAAGTGTGCTCCGTCCACCCCGGTATCATCCGACTCTTCAATGGTGATTCTCAGTGTCAATGTCGATCATGTCGCAACCGTCCGCGAGGCACGTCGTGGCCGCGAGCCAAGTCCGGTACTCGCTGCTGCCGAAGTCGAGCGAGGTGGTGCCGGTGGCGTCACCGTGCATCTGCGAGAAGATCGCCGGCACATCCAAGATGCTGATGTAGTTGAACTCTCAAAAACACTCACTGTGCCACTCAACTTCGAGATGGCCCCCACAGATGAGATGGTGGCCTTGGCCAGCACACTCCAGCCCCAATCTGCGATGCTCGTCCCCGAAGGACGCCAAGAAGTCACTACCGAAGGTGGGCTCGATGTCGCGAGTGACCAGAACACACTCCGTGAGGTCGTCTCTCGACTTTCGGATGCTGGCATTCCAGCAAGCGCCTTTATTGACGCCTGCGAGGTCCAAATAGCCGCTGCAGCCGGGTGTGGCTTTGCCGTATGTGAAGTCCACACAGGCCCTTGGGCCGAAGCGGTCGCCGGAGGTGGAAACCAAGACGCGGAACTCCAAAAAGTCGCCGCGGCCGGTCGGCTCATCACTGCCGCTGGCATGCGATTCAATGCGGGGCATGCACTTGGTTACGACAACGTCCAGCCAATTGCCGCCCTGCCTGACCTGTGCGAACTTCATATCGGCCACGCCATTGTGTCGCGGGCGATCTTCACCGGAATGCAAGAGGCTGTCCGCGAGATGGTCAACCTCATAAAGGCCGCATCATCATGAGCACTGATCTGTCTGACAAGTCACTTCCATACCGCATCGCGGTACTGTGCTATCTCCGCGACGCCGAGGGGCGACTGCTCATGCTTCATCGGTGCAAGCCACCAAACCAAGGCATGTACTCACCCATCGGCGGCAAACTTGAGCCAACGACTGGCGAGAGCCCGCACGGGTGCGCCATTCGGGAGACTAAGGAAGAAACTGGCCTTGTTGTCAAAGAGGGCGAGATGCGCCTCATGGGCATGGTCTCGGAAACCGCCTACGAGGGCGAATGCCATTGGCTGCTCTTCTTGTTCGAAGTCACCCGAGTCGTTGGCCATGACGAGATCGTGGCCTATGAGATGGATGAAGGAACGCTCGAGTGGTTAGATCGAGATCACATACAGAGTCTTGATCTTCCCAAGACTGATCGAGAAATCATCTGGCCACTCGTCTCTGAATATGCCGGTGGGTTCTTTGCCTGCCACATTGACTGCCGCACCGAACCCATGACCTCAACCGTCTTTGAGTCATGGAAATCAAACGAAACGAACTGAACACTTACAGGCCTGTCGCAAGACGAACACGATGCACAAGCTCACGCGCAGTCGTTTCATCCGAGGCCTCTACAATAATCCGTGCGATTGGTTCAGTATTGCTTGGCCGCACGTGAGCCCATCCCTCGGGCAGGTCAATCCGGATTCCATCGCAATCATCCATCTTCGCATCGGCAAACGCTGATCGCATCGATGCGAGTGCTGGGTCAAGATCGCTTCGCTGGGCAAGCTCAAGCTTCTCTTTGACAATGGTGTACCGGGGCAATTCGTCAACAAGTTGCGAAAGCGTCTTGCCCTCTCGCCGCATGAGGTCCAGCACCAATGCCATTCCAGACAAACTGTCACGAACGAAGGTGATGGCGGGAAGAATAATTCCCCCATTGCCTTCGCCGCCAACAATCGCACCGCAGTCGCGCATCACGGCAGCCACATTGGCTTCCCCAACAGCGCTGCGGTGAACCGTGCTGCCAAACCGGGCAGCGAGATCATCAATCATCCGGCTTGTCGATAGGTTCGCCACCAAGTCGGTCCCAGGATGATCGAGCAAGACACGCCACGCGGCCAGCACGAGCGTGAATTCCTCTCCGATGTACCGCCCGTTCTCATCAACCAGCGCGAGCCGATCTGCGTCGGGATCCTGAGCGCACCCAATATCTGCGGACTG
>JABJQE010000334.1 GCA_018663565.1 Phycisphaerae bacterium | reverse complement strand
TGTGCCGAGTGGCATTTCCTGTTCCATCATGGTGAGTGTGCCGGACACCACATCATCGTCGTGTGTGATGCGGATTTCCACAGGGGCCTCAAACTCCGAGCCAAGCTGGATTGAACCAACCCATGCGCCTGCAAGTGTGTCATCCGTATCGGCCGAGTCTTCCTCGTCTTCGGGCTCATCTGATGCAGGAGTGTTCGTTTCATCTGCGGCATCACTCATCGTGAGCAGCAATGGAAGGCTTTGGCCGTTGGGTTGGACGATGCGTCCGACCACCGTGTCGCCGCGGATCACGCCGGCGAGTCGCAGCCACTGCGTTTGGCCCAGTATTCGACCATCAACAGCAGCCGTGAGACGATGCCCGGTGATGGAGACTTTCTTGACCTTTGCCTTAGTGTCGTCTGGAAGTGTGATCGTGAGTTTCTTCTTCGTGGTGTCGAGGGTTGCCTCGGCCGTTACGTCGCCGAACGTGATGGTTCCAGATCCTGCGAGCGTGGCGAAGGGGTCAGTTTCGTGATCGTGGCGGTGCCCAGACACCCATGTTTCCGTAATCGTGGTGTCGTCCTCAAAGAGATCGCCATCGCAGACGACAAGGTGCGCAGCAAGACCGGGGGAGATTCGTCCAGCATGCTGTTCGATATTGAGCATGGCGGCGGGGGCGGTGGTGATTTGTGCGAGTGCTGCGTCCTGGTCAAGCCCGGCCTTGATGGCCTTGGCGAGCGCGTCATGAACATCGCCTGGTTTGCCAAGATCTTGTGTGCTCACGCACGTGCTGACGCCCGCATCGTGGAGCCGTCGCAAGTTCGTTGGGGCTTGTTCCCATGCTTGCAAGGCGCGAAGAGGCACTCGCA
Source organism: Phycisphaerae bacterium (assembly GCA_018663565.1). Classification (GTDB taxonomy): domain Bacteria; phylum Planctomycetota; class Phycisphaerae; order Phycisphaerales; family SM1A02; genus UBA12567. The sequence goes on along the minus strand of JABJQE010000334.1, from coordinate 5,274 downwards.
TCGCCGCGTCGATCGAGTCGAGCGTTGGCCGCTTCGGATACTTCACCGGCACAATGACCGGGCAATTGAGTGATGCGATGCCAGGGATGTCCTTGAACTCATTGCCTGATCCGATGAGGGCTAGGCTGAGTCCGAGTTCTTTCGCGAGCGCACCGGCTCGCATGGCTTCTTTCTCATCCCGGACGTCAATCATCAGCGTTTGTGATCCGTCCACCACGCTGCGAAGCGAGGCGAGGTCATCCCGGCGTGCTGGCGACTCGAGTTGATTGCGATCCGCCGCATTTCCTGCGACTGCGTACCAATCTGCATCACTCAAGGTTTGCCGCATGAGCGCAATCGAACCCATGAGCGACCCTGGGCCGCCACCGCCCCAGCCGCCACGTTCGAAAGCGCCAGTCATGCTGGGTGTAGATCCGTAGGACTGCGTTGATGTAGCCGACTCTGGCAAGGTGGTGATGTGACCTGTTCCGCGAAGAATGCCGTCGTCTGCGTAGACCGCGGCTACGCAGTAGCCCGCCTCGCGAAGCGACTTTGTGGTGTTCGTGGGGAGTGATCCAATTCCTGTATGTATGCCAAGGTTCAGTTGGGGATGGATGGAGTCATTCCAGTGACTTCCGAGTCCGGACGCCGGCGACTCAATTGAGGTGGTCGCGGCCGGCTCAATGAAGCCAGCGTAGATGACGTGCTCGTCCATGGGCCACAGCCGAGCATCGGCTGGGATGGCGAGGTCGACACCCACCGCCTCGATGTGCCCATCGCGAAGAATGATCGTGGCATCTTCGAGACGCTCTCCCGGAGCCGTCACAACATCCGCGCCAATCAATGCATGGCACCGGTGGTGATGCGGGAACGGGCCATTTGGCCTTTTCACGGGGTCGTCGATTGGGCCGCCGGCCAACATAGAAGTGGTTAGCAGTGCCGCTAGGGTGGCAATAGAACGCATAAGTACAGACTCCTCCAATGGCCATTTCCTTGTTGGGCCCTCGGAGGAGTTTACTGTCAAACGACTGTTGAATTATGTGGCTCAGGCGGCCTTGTTGCTAGGGATGGGCAATTCAAGCTGTCGAGCCACCATGTCAGTTGGGATCCACCACCAATATCGTTCGCCATGAAGTTTGACGAAGAAGCAGTTCTCGCATTTGCGGCCCAAATAGAGGCCTCGTCTGCCATTGTGGAGGGTCAAGAGAAACATGGTTCGGGCTCCTGAGTGATGGTCCGTCTCTCTATGAGTTCGGGCAGCGAGAAGGGTCACTTCACTACATGTACGCTGTTGGAACCGATTTGTTTGATGGAATCTACATCTGGAATGGATAGACCGGGCCAATCTTCAGCAGATCGGTCAGCGTCTGTAAGGCATCGCGGGTGGACTGCATGAGGGCGGGGTCCGCGAGTTCGGCGGCGTGGAGGTCTTCTGGGTACCACATATTGACCCACGCTCGAAGCTGGTCGGCAAGCGACTCGTCGAGCTGGACGCCAGGCGCGATCAAATTGAGTTCTCTTTCGCTCAGCGGGACGCGAAGTCTGAGGCAGGCTGGTCCACCGCCGTTCTGCATGGATTCTCGGAGATTGAGGATGTGCGTAGCAGAGATGGGCGAGTCACCATCGACCCACGCATCAAGTACCGCTCGGGCGCGGGGATGCTCGCCTGCCTCATGCGGAGCAATGAGGACGAGACCCCCTTTGGTTTCCAGCAGTTGTGAATTGAAGAGGTATGTCGAGACGGCTTCAGGCACGGTCAGCATGTCATTCGTGACAACAAGGGGCGTGAACGACTCGCCCAGTATTGATGAAAGCTGTTCGAGCACATTCGGTGTTTCTACAAAGGCGTCTTCATGCAGCAGGAGCGTAGATCCAGTGCCAACACTAATGACATCATTGTGAAAGACGCCCGCATCAATCACGCTTGGGCGTTGCTGCGTAAACATCGCGGTGCGTACGCCGTGCGTGCGGGCGATAGTTTCGGACGCTTCGCGTGTCTGCCTCGCTGGAAAGTGGATCGGGGCCGGGGCCTTGGCGTCTCTCGCGATGCGACCGTACACGTAGAGATGCACGCTGCCGAGATCACTTGAGAGACGCGTGTGATTGGCGGCGCCTTCATCTGCGAATTGTTCGCATTGTGGAAGTGGATCGTGGTGCGTAAACACAGACTTGTTTGGAAAGATTGCCCGAAGCAATCGAGTCGTCTGCGGTGGTTCAATGGCGCGATGAAACTTGGAGACGAGGTTGGCCGGGGTAAAATGCACCGTGCCGTCCGCAGCATCGCACGAAGGCGTTACGGTCGCCGCGTTGGCGGTCCACATGGCCGAGGCGCTGCTGGCCTGCGCGAGCATGGCGGGGTCTTCGCGGTGGGCGAGTTCGAGCACTTGCGCGTCGTCCCCCTCGAAACCAACTGCTCGCAAGACATCGATTTCTGGCCTGCAGTGTGGAGGCATGACGGCCTGGGGAACACCGAGGGAGGCGACGAAAGCCATCTTGTCAATGCCTTGGATTGCCGCTGCGCGAGGGTGACTTACAGCGCCCCGGTGATGTGTCGAGGCAACATTTCCAGTGGAGAGCCCAGCGTAGTTATGTGTCATCCCGACGAGGCCGTCGAGTTGCAACTCACGCATCGCTACGTCGTTTCAAGACGGTTTGTTGGATGCCGACCTCATCGAGCAGGTTGCGGGAGGTTGCAATGGACGCTTCCCAGTGTTCGTCGCCATCGACCGGTGCCCATGAGACGACTCGCTGCACGCCAGCTTGAATGATGGCGAGTGTGCAGTTGTTGCACGGAAAGAAGGTTGAGTAGATCGTTGATCCAATCGTCGATGTGCCGTTGCGGGCACACTGCACAATGGCATTGACTTCGGCATGGCAAATCAAATCGTATTTTGTGGGCCTCTCGAGACGTTCGGGACGATCTTCGATTCCGACCGGTAGTCCGTTGTAGCCCGTGGCACAAATCCGTCGGTCGTCGGACACAATCACGGCCCCAACGCCGCGAGATGGATCCTTGCTCCAGGTCGAGATCTGGTCAGCGAGAAGCATGAATCGCCGGTCCCATTTGGCTTGTCCAGTGGTAGTGGCCATGGCGTGAGGGATAGTACTGCCCAGAGGCCTCCGCGGGACCGTATGATCTGAAACATGTCCGAGCAGCCACATATCACCTTTACAGCCGTTAGCGGGCCGAAGAGCTTTCAGACCCTTGCGTGTTTGCTTGGAGACGAGCCGTTCACCATCGGCCGCGGCAGCGGCGCGACGTTGGTGCTAGCCGACCCGAGCGTGTCGCGGACGCACGCATCAATTGGCGTAGAAGCGGGTCGGGTGATCGTGCAAGACTGCGGAAGTTCTGGGGGCACATCAGTCAACATGATGCGGCTCGATAAGGACGAATCGGTGCGGCTGCGTGATCGTGACCTTTTGCTGATGGGCCCGTGGAAGATCCTGATCCGCATCGAAGGGGATGCCCCGGCCGATTCTGTGGCCGACGAGCCAGCAGACTCGAAGGCTGCTGACACTTCTGCCTCGGGTGATGTGAAGGGTGGCAAGGGTGATCCATTGTATGCCACGCGGGCGAGCATCTTTTTGAAACTCAAGGCGGGCGCGACGCTCGATCGGGAACTCGGCTGGAACGAGTTCGCAGACAAGTACTCACGGATCATTGCAGGGTTTGCCAGAAACGCGGGGCTCCCCGCACAGGAAGCAGACGACGTCTTGCAGGATGTTCTGATGGGCTTCTTCCGTGTATCAGATCGGTTTGAATACGATCCGAAGAAGGGCCGATTCCGCGGGTATCTCAAACGCGTCACACTGAATGCCATTCGAGCACGGCATCGCAAGAAGCGGCCAACCACCGGATTTGACGACACGGTCGATCCTCCGGCTGAGAGTGATCTTGATGCAGCCTGGGATCGGCAGTGGACTGAGCAACTCTTGCAGCGAGCTATGGGCGAGGCCCGTAATGAAGTCGAAGAGCGAACATGGCAGTCCTTCGAGTTGTACGGTGTTCGCGGCGTGCCGGCTGAGGAAGTAGCCAAGGAAACTGGCATGACGCCAGCGGCAATACGTCACGCCAAGATGCGACTCACCCGAAGAGTGCGAGAAATAGTAGAACGCCTACGCGATGATGAGGGGTAGTGCGTAGCAAACCTTCTTCAGCGGAGCCCGTATTGCGTCCGAGGGTTTACTTTTTGGGGTGTTCGATCTCCACACGCCCATCCTCTAGCCCCCGTGGCAGTCGCAACTGCGTCAGCACAATTCCAATAAACATCACGATGCAGCCAAGTACCTGAATCGGCGAAAGCACTTCATTCAAGAACGCCCACCCGGCAATTGCTCCGAACACAGCCTCAAGGGCAAGGATTACCGCAGTATGGGCCGGCGGCGCATCCTGCTGGGCAATGATCTGTAAGAGGAAAGCAGCTCCAACTGCCAGTACGCCGCTGAACAGTAACTCGGGCCAGATGTCAAGGAGCGTCGCGATCTCGGGCTGCTCCCACGAAAGGGCAATGCCCAAGGTCAGCAGTCCTGCGAAGGCTGTTTGGAAGATGGCGATTCGTATAGGGTCACACCGCACGGCGAGCCATCCAATAATCAGAACCTGCGCCGCCCACGCGATGGAACCAAGGAGCACCAATCCGTCACCGGGATTGAGTGTTGGTTGGCCTTGCACACTCAGGAGGTAGAGGCCGGCTGTGGCGACGAGCACGGCGGCCCAGGTCGTCCACCGCACGAAGTACCCAATGAACAATCCGAGAATCGGTACAAAGACAACATAGAGGCCGGTGATGAAGCCAGCGATGCCTGCGCTCGTGTGCACCAGCCCGGCTTGTTGCAGGACAGCCCCAGCCGACATTGCCAGGCCAGCGCCGATCATGCCCAGAAGGAGTTTTTGCCGTGACACTGGCTTGAGCGTCGCAGGCGCAAGCCGGCGGGCCAGTGGAATGAGCGGCAGCATCGAGAGTGTGCCTATGAGAAGTCGCACGCCGGTAAATGTGACTGGGCCAACTGATTCCATGGCCATTCGTTGAATGACAAAGCCGACGCCCCAGATGATGGCGACAAGTAACAGCAATGCGTCGGCGCGGAGAATCTTCATGGGGCGGTAGGGTAGAGAACCGGAAGGGCTTCGTCAGGATCTGCTGCTGCGGTCACGGCGACGCTGCGCCACCGTACCATTGCCCACAGTGCACTGGCTCGAATACACATTTTGGACGCTTCAGGTGTGGGAACTTCTCATTCTTGTTGGAGTCGGCTTGGTCGCCGGGCTACTTGGTGGACTCCTGGGCATCGGCG
>JABJQE010000333.1 GCA_018663565.1 Phycisphaerae bacterium | reverse complement strand
TACGGTGTTGGTAGTGAACCACTGATCGATCGACGAGGTGTTCGTGACCGAGATCAGCGAGTCGAGCAGCAGGTTTGTCTGCGTATCGACTCGCGTCGACCAAGAGAGTTGCCAAGTGTCGCTGAAGAGGTTTCCGCTGTACACGACCGAACCATCATCCTGCTCGGCCCAGATTCCAGACTCAGCAAGATCGATATTGATGGGTGTCGAAGCATCACCCGAAGTCTCCCAATACAGTGATATGTCGAATGGACTACCAGCCAAGGCTGGGGCCGTCAACGCGATCGCAACTGCCACGGCAACGCACCTGAATTGCAGTGACCAGCCAGCGTGGGCCTGTCGCGGTTGTGATCGGATCGGATCTGGCGGTGGGGTCATCATGGGGAGGTGGCGGCTCTTCGATTGCTCACTGCATGCGGCGCATCCACTGCCGCCGGTGCAGATAACGTACAATTCCTATCTTGCTGTTCAAATCCTATAATCGGCTTCCACGTTGTTTCTCGGGAGAATATGGCGGTACACCCGTCTTGATCCTTAGAACCGGCCAACATGACGTTCCAGTTAAGCGGCGTGAGCGAGGGCCTCGGATTGGTCATCGGCCAGATGCGCGCCCCGCTTCAGGGTGTTCTCTGCGACCTCCCGTGGAATTGAGAAGTTGGAGGTTTGAGGCAGCACGACGCCCATTTTGTTGCAAATAAGGCCTTATTGTGTAAAATCGGGGCATGCGATCTTGGATTACTGAGAGAATCACTCTTCTTGAGGATTGATCTCTCTTGATGGGTGGGCCGAGGATGCATCACGGCCAATACATGAGGAATTGCTTCCGATGCCATTGATCATCCAGCATTTGACCGGATCTCAGGCGGGGCTGTGCCAGACATTTGAAGATTCTGTCGACAGCATCACCATCGGCCGTGATCCAGACCGCTGTCAAGTCGTGCTCGACGCTGATGCGAGAATGGCCGGCCGCGAGCACTGCACGCTCGCTCGTATTCGGGACCGATATCTGATCGACATGAATCCAGACCGGATCGTTCGCCTGAAGGGTGGCGGGATTATTGAGCCGGGAAGTCCCATACCACCGAACTGCGCACTGATCATTGGTCCGAACGGACCGGAACTCAAGATCGCCGTGCAGCGGTCCTCCAAATTTGTGACGACTCAAGAACAAGGGCTGGACGCCGACCTTGTCGCGAAACGCGCCAGTGGGGCGGCCTCCAAAGCAGAACTTGAGCAGACAACAGAGCAGGCCGCGGCGGGGCATCGAACGGCCATCGTGGCCGTGGTGTCCGTTGTACTGGTTTTGGTGGTTGTGGTCGTGTCCGCATTGATCTTTACACGGGATGTTGAGCAACTTGAGCAAGCGGACGAAACGCAGACCGAGTGGATCGCTGTAGTAGAGGATCGAGCCGACGACGCGGAAGAAGATTTGGTGGCACTTGGGGCGGATCTTCCGGAACATTTGGAGTCAGCAAGAGCAAGCACTTATCTCGTTGTGCGCCAGTCCAAGGACGGTGGAGAAACGGCCTTCGGCACAGCATTCGTCGTGGCACCAGGTACGCTTGCAACCAATGCGCACGTTGCCAAGTGGTTTGACCACCTTGATGAGGGCGACCGTCTTATTCTTCGATCAGTTGCGGAATCGGGAGCCGATCCGATTGATGTGCCAGTGTTGTCAACCAGCCATCACCCCGGGTATGACGCTTTCGCTACGTTGTGGAAAGAGTTTGTCCCGGTTCGACTGAATGCGTCGAATCAGGCTGACTCGATTCGGTCTGCAGGCTCCGCCTGTGATATCGCCCTGCTGCATGTCGATGCGGCTTCCGAACTTGGTACGCCTCTTCCCTTGGCGGGTGCTGATTCGCAAGCCGATCTCAGGGCTGGACATGTCATCGGTTCCGTCGGATATCCGATGGAAGGGATGGCCATGGAAGGTGTCAACGTGCAGCGACCGATGTCACAGACGCAGGTCGCTCGTGTCACGGCTTTGACAACATTTTTCAATACATCGGAGGACGAAGCGAACCTTGGTCCCGGCCAGCGAAACGTGCTGTTGCAGCATTCATTGCCGGCGACAGGAGGTGCCAGTGGAAGTCCTATTCTCAATGGACGCGGCGAGGTAGTTGGAGTACTGAGCGCTGTGAATTTCACGCTGATCAGCGGACAGCGAATCCCTTCGGGCGTCGGTGTCAACTTTGCGCAGCGAGCCACCCTGCTGGAGGAATTGCTACGAGGTCAAGCAGCTGAGAATCTTCCCAACCGTCTTGCTGGATGGGACGCAGCGGTCAAGCGGCTCTATTACTCCGGTCGTCTTCTTCGGACTCAAGGGGGCATGGAGGAATTGGTCGCCACGTGGAGATCCATTGCGAACGTCGACCTTCGTCCCGATCAGACACTCGAGGTTGATGAGATTTACCGAGACTACTTTCCCCTCGACTCGCTCGAAGCAGGTCGCAAAGCGGCTGGCCGCGATTCGGCGATCTACTCGACTGATTTGGCGTTTGATGTGCAGGGCGGTGTCTGGTACTTGTTGGCCGCGACCGGCGATGGCTCGGTGGACATCAATGTCGATGAAGCCTCGATGGCTGCGGCGGGCATTGGTGAGGTCAGAGTGCTGAAGATCGGAAAGGGCACGACTGGTATCGCATTCCGGGCCACCAGTTCAGGCACAGTGACTGGCATGGTGACCAGTGACGGTGGTCGGCACATGAATGTCAAGGTGCTTGGCGGTGGCCCCGCGGATGGTCCAGACGCCGTGATTGCAAGCGTGCGGGCTCAGTGGCGGGACGACCTCTTTCGGCAGTGGGGATTTGGAGTCAGAGATATTGGAGGGTGGCTCCGTGATGGCCAAACGGGCATCGAAGCAGGCGAAGAGGGGTACGTGGCGGTGGAACCGATCGTGGTGGCCACCGAGGGTGAGTATATCCTGGTGGCGGTTGGGGATGAAACATCGCTCGTCGGTTTGAAACTCTGGCAGGTTGTCGATGGCGAGCGAACGCTTCTGGCCTCGTCAGCACCTGAGCAACAGGTTGCATTTATTGTGTTTGATACGGATAAAGACGCTGCTTTGGAAGCGGAAGTCCAGTCCGTTGAGCCCGGTACGGCCTATGCGCTGAATTTCTATCGCGGTGTGATTCGTGGCGATACTGACGCAGATGACTCCGTGGATTTCGAAGATTTGATTGGTGTCATCATGGAATTTGGTTCGATCTGTCCAGGTCCGAGCCCGTGCAATTTGGATGTGGATGAAGATGGTGTCGTCAACGTCGGAGATCTGCTTGGCGTTTTGGGAGACTATGGCGCCGAGTGGCCCGCCCGGACGCACCGCTTCAAAGCATGGACATGGGGTGCGGTTGGATTGGAATTGGCTGATCGACTCACGCCATTCACATGGGCGGCGAGCTGGACTTCTCCCGAGTCAATTGCAGCGAAAATGTTAGCTCTTCCACCGGGAGATCGAGTGTTGTTCTTCTATGCCAACCTCACCAATGACATGGCTGTACATCCAGATGATAGGTGTGTGGGGATAGACGATGGGGGTGAGGAGTATTTGACGGAGTTCATATCGCCATGGATCGATAATGGTTTGGCCAAGGTACAGAGTGACATGGTTGACTTTATGACCCGATTTGCAGAAGCTGGCGGGCAAGTTGATGCAGTAATCCTTGATAACGAAAAAACCATGAGTTTCTCCCAGTTCATGGACACCAATCGTGACAACTTCCGAGCGATCATGGAAGATCCGAGGTTTCCAGAGCTCGAACAAGAGATCGGGTTCTCCGATCTTACGCAGATTGGGTGGGGCAATGAACTGTCGCGATCTTGGGATGCGGTGCTGATTCCGCGGTTTGATGTCGCCTTGGATCAAGCGGTGTTTCAGCCGATTATTGAGCAGTTTCCAGGAGTCGTGACGACCAATTACCAGAATTACATCATTTTACCTGAGGACGCAACATACGGTGTCGCGGGTCACCCATTGATGCGGCCTGGGACAGGTGTAGGGAGCCACATCTCGTCGCCGTTCTACGCCAGGATGTCAACTCATGCTGCGAACATTCGGCCAGATGGCGTTCATCCGATAGGTGGTACTGGCTTTGCAGGCTTCCGGCTTATGGTGCATTGGCTCCGAAGCATGGAGATAGCGGATTCTCGCCCGATGATGCCCTGGATCTGTAACCTGACATGGGATACGCCAGGCGACACCTGGCCCCACCTGTTGTATGACAGCCCATATTGGTCTGAAATGGTGTTGCACATGGGGGTGTCGGGTGTTGATCATTTCTTGTACTGGACCGACCAGAACAGGTTCAATGATCTGCCTGAGCACAACAATCCCATTACGGAGCAACAACTGCTTTCGGATTTGCTGTCTGAGCTGGAAACGCGGATTGGGGTTGGTGGTACGCCCTTGGTGCTTGGCCAGCACTCGTTTGGAGACCAGGTCGTTGCGACTGGCATGCAAATTGGATCACGTGTGTTGTGGAGATTTACATTTGATTTAGGTGTTGATGAAGTGCTCGTGTCCTTCGAGGATGGCGGGACGCAGCTTGTGCATGCAGAATTGAATAGGCCTGGCGCCTGGTTTGAATATGACGTATCTCGTCCCGTTGTCATGAATAGTGCTGGAATACCAGACATCAATTGATGTCTGGTGCAGATTCGCTACATCGAGTCCAGTTCAGCGATCTGTGAGCTATCGCAGTCTTCCTTGGCGGCAAACTGCTCTTCATCCAGATCGACCTGAGACTCCCAGATCGTGATGCGATCAAGAAGTATCTGCCCCGACACGATTGCGAGCGTAATCACGATGAGCATGCTCGACACGCGCCCAATCATGTAGCCTTCGAAGATTGAGCCCGCGAAATAGGCTGCGAGGACTGCGTTCACTAGGTCGGCTTGAGGATGCAATGCGGGATATTGTTGGGTCCTGCGAAACAACTGTATGCCCAG
>JABJQE010000332.1 GCA_018663565.1 Phycisphaerae bacterium | reverse complement strand
GGGCGGATAACAGCAATTTGGATCTGAGTCTTCTTGAACCCGAGTTGACGGTAGAGCCGTGTTGCCGGTGCATTGGTCGCATCAACAGCAAGCCGAAGCGTGCGAATACCACATGTCAGCAGGCGTTTGAGCATAAAACGTAGTACCGCGGCGGCGATTCCTCTCCCACGCGCTGATGGCGTCAGTCCGATGTACGCGAGGTCTGCAACCGCGCCGCAGTCGCACGTCATCAAGATGCAGCCGACCGGCTGCCCATCGCGAACAATTGTTTGCCAGAGTGCTGGCACCACTTGTCCACCGGCGCGGTGACCGGCCACAATGTCAACCGTGTGCCGCAGTCCGTGCAAATGTGGACAGTCCTGCGTGTCCACATAGGTTTGATCGAGAATTCCCGGCAGCTCGGCATCGGACGCGTCTCGCAGTGCGAGGCCTTCTGGCAGTTCGGCATCGCCGCGTCGTGAACGAACTGTCATGGTCATCGTGTGCAGTTCCGCGAGCCGAAAGAATTCGCAGGCCTCAAAGACACCAAGCACCGCCGTATCACTTGGCGAGAGCAGGGCTTGAGCGAGATCGACCGGCCAGCCCGCAAGCGAGCTCACGGCTGATTTGAGCACGGCCTCGCAGTGGACTGCCCCACCTGAGCCATATGGGGTCGACAGCATCACGCTGACTGTCCGCCCAGCCCCCGGAACCATGAGTGAAGCGGCCACAAATCGGCCATCTGATGTCTCAGCAGCCATCAGACTGCCATCACGCAGTCGACCTGCCGCGGTCAGCCGGTCCATGAGCGGCTTCATCGCCGCAGCGCGTCGTCGGCCAAGGACGCACCGCAGGGCCTCTTCATATCGGTCCGGCGAAACAAGGGTGATCGAACTCATAAGCGGGTGCTACACTACACGGCTCAAAGGGGAAAGAGGAGATCTGTCGTGATGCGTATCCCAATCCTGCTCGGACTGATTGCAGGCCTCAGCGTGGCCACCGTGGTCGATATGGCCTCGGCTTACCCACGTCCTGCTCGCGTGTCCTCACGACCAGAAGTTGACTTCACGCCAACGGCGGTCCGTATGTTTACGGCGGCCAACGGCGACTTGTATTGGTATTTGGTCTATGACGTCGTCAATATGACTGGCTTGGATCGCACTTGGGCCCCTGCCATGACTCTCTTTACCGACCGTGGCGAACTCAGGCGAGATGGCGACGGCGTTTCGCGAAGCGTCCACCGCGCCATCATGGAACATGTGGGAGACCCGCTTCTTGAGCCAAAAGTGGCCATCATTGGAACGCTGCGGCAAGGTGTCGGACACGCCCGACGAGGCATGGCCGTCTGGCCCGCTGGCGACCAGGATGTCAACGAGCTGCGGATCTTCGTCGAGGGCATCAGCCCAGAGACAGCGACAGTCGAACACCCAGTGACGGGTCAGCCGATCACACTACGCAAAAACCTGTACCTGCACTACCTCATCCCAGGAGATGCCTCCACCCGCGGAGACCGCCCGATTGCCATCCATCCTGGCTACGCAGGTGAAGAACATTGGGTATTGAGATAGCGGCTTCGCCGCTATCGGTAGCTGGTAGTCGCAAGTCGATGGCGTGATTGGCTCTAGCCACCCCTGTACGCAATTCACAAGCGTCTGCCCGACTCAGTGCCATGGGCCTTCACAACTCAAAAATGCGTGCTAAACTTGCTGGGATGTCTGTTCCGACTCACATGCTGACCGCCGCCCTGCTGACGCTCGCCTCCACGAACGCCGCATTGGCCTCGTGGGGCGATCCCTGGGAAGCGGCTGCTCACCGAGAACTCGACCGGGCCATTACACCACAGAGCAACAACGAACACTTGATGCGGCTCTCGGCACTACGGGCCTTGCGGGATCAACGAATCGAACCGCTGCTGGTGTCGCTGACGTCCGATGATGACCCATCCATTCAAATACATGCCTTGCTTGGACTCGCTGAACTCAGCGAGGATGGGCGGCTTGATCCAGCCCGAGTTGTTGCAGCATCGCCTGCGGCTCGCCAAGCCACCATTGCGCTCGGTCTCGATTCGGATCGACTACACGTCGAAGACATTACTTATTTGCTCGAGCAAGGCGAACTGACTGCCGAAACGCGGCTGCAACTCTTGACCTCGCTTCTGGAAAAAGGTGAACACGTCGATGTCTCGATAGTCGCCGCGATCGACACATCACACAATCCAATTGTGCATGCCCGCCAAGCAGCCTTGCTCTCCAGTCTTGGTGAGCCAAGCGGCCTTCTTGCGTTGTCAGCACGCGGCGCCGAGCAGCCAGCTGATCTTGCGATTCAAGATTCATGTTTCGAGGCCATCATTCAGCTCCGTAGGCTGCCAAGCGAGGCGGGGGTTGCCTTTGCCCACGCGTGCATTGATGCAAACCTTCCTGCCGGTCTTCGTCGATTTGCGATGTTGATGCTGCTCGAACAAGACGCTCCGGGTGTTGCTGAACTCTTTGCGGATGAGTTTACGAGAGCAACACGGCGACGCCACCAGCTCGATCTCGCCCTGCTGCTGCTTATGACGCAGACCCCAGCACCGGCGAGATCTATTGCCGCCTTCGGCGACGATGAGTTGCTCGGCCCAATCGGAAAAGCCTCGCTCTACCTCTCGAGCGATCCTGCACGGGCCCTTCCCCACCTTGAGACTCTTGTTGACACGGGGCATCGCCGAACCACGTCCTGGATTCTCGACTCGGCTTCAAATTGGCCAGACACCATGGCGGTGCCACTGCTTGAACACATCTTGGACCAGGCAATCGAGGCCGGTCTTCAGAGCAATAGTTCGGCCCATGGCGTCGACGCAGCATCCGCATTGCTTGAACGAGCACCCAACCGCTTTCGCAAACGGCTCGCGGACGCGAGCGATGACGGCCCGGAACAACAACTGCTGTTGCTTGCTCTGCTGCAGCAACCCGCGCCTGAACTTCTTGATGTTATCACCGCTATCCGCCGCATTGGTGTTGGGCAGGCAGACATCCTGACTCTGCTTGTCCTCGCCCGTGACAGCGACGTACTCAAACCAACCGATGTGGCAAACCTCAAGCTCGTCTCGGCGAGCACCGGTTCCTCACATGCCATTCGTACCCAAGCAGCATGGCTCTCCGTTCGGCATACGGGCGTCGTCGACGACATGGTCGCTGCCCTCCTGAAACCCACTCACTGACCGCGCTGGGCAGACCTCGCACGGAGATCGATTGTGCCTTCCGACATTTACCTGAGCAATCCCACCGTAACACCGTTGGATCTTCGCCTACTCACTGAGGCACTCAAGTCTTCATCGCCCATGGGCTCATCACACCGCGCCGCGCTCGAGTCGACAGTCGCTGTGGCAACTGGATGCGAGTACGCCGTTGCGATTGCCTCGGGTGAGCAAGCCATCTCCACGCTCCTTCATGCCATGGGCGTTGGCCCAGGACATGATGTCATCCTTCCAGCCCTTGGAGACGCTGCATGCGTCCGGTCAGTTCGCCGTATCGGCAGCACCGCACACTTTGCCGAGTGTGACCCTGGCACGCTCGTTCCAACTTCGCGCACTATTGAGGCGGTTGTCACGCCCACGACAACCGCGGTCTTGGCTGGCCATGGCGACGGATGGGGCACCGGACTGCCCGATATTGCCGCGGGATGTGCCAGACTTGAAGTGCCCTTTGTCGAATTGGTCGCCACGCGAATCGGAAGCCAGTGGGCCACGGCGACGGCCGGATCACTTGGCCGCGCCGCAGTGGTTGACCTGTCTACACGCAGCCTTATGTCGGGCGGCGAAGGGGCTGCCATCGTGACAAACGATGCGCACCTCGCCGAAGCATGCCGTGCTGGCGACTTTGTCACATGTCAGAGCACGCACCGCGCCGACCCAATGCCCGAGTTTACCGCGGCGCTTGCGTCGGCCCAGCTCGCACGCATGAACGGCATCATGAATGTATGCAGAGGGATCGCCGAGCGATACACGGTGTCCCTGTCCCAAATGCCCGAACTACTATTGCCGGCCATGACTCCAGATGCCATGTCATCATGGTCACGTTATGTGGTCCGCCTCGACGAGACATTTGGCCAAGACGACCGCGACGAGATTATCCGCGGCATGCAGCGGCACGAAATTCACGCCGACATCGGGCTCGCCCATCTGCCAACCGTGTGGGACGCCGCGTCCGAAGGTGTGTGCCCCATGGCAGCCTCAATCGCAACACGCACGATTGCCTTGCCCATCCATCCGGAACTGACTCATCGCGATGTTGATTTGATCTGCCAAACATTGCAGCTCATGATTCAACGAGCCACATTCCGCAGAGACTAAACAGTCTCGGGAACGATGGCTGCGTCTTTCCATCGGCGAAGTTTCAACCCCAAGGTCCGGACACCAATTCCAAGCGCTGCTGCGCTGCGTCGTCGGTGGCCGTTGTTGTGCCGAAGCGTCGCGAGGATGGCCTGGCGTTCGAGTTCCTCAAGCGTGTGCTCTCCGCCGCACACCAACGCATCACCGGAGCTTTCGCGGGGCGGAAGTGAAATCCACCCGGCGATTTTTTCAACGTCTGTTTCGCCGCCCACCGCATTGAGCACAATCCGCTCGCACACCAATTCAAGTTCGCGGTCGTGGCCAATCCACTGCCCTGCCGACAGCAAGGTCATGGCATCCTGATCAATCGATGGACGCGGGCGACCGAGCCGCACTGAGGACTGCGTCAAGTGGTGCCGTACCAGATCAGGCACGTCTTCTCGGCGATCAGCGAGGTTGGGCATTCGAATGACATGGCTCGACAATTGGTCCATCAGTT
>JABJQE010000331.1 GCA_018663565.1 Phycisphaerae bacterium | reverse complement strand
CTCGAAGCGCTCGGTGTTGACGCCCCCCCGCTCGATCCTACATCGCTCGCAAAGGAATACCACACGCTCGGCTTGCAACTCGAGCCGTACATCGCCGATTCGGTGTACGCCTTGCATGATGCGGTACGCGATGGCAAACGACTGCTCTTCGAGGGCGCCAATGCCTGCTTGCTTGACATCGACCATGGCACATTCCCCTATGTCACAAGCAGCAATTGCTCGACACTTGGCATTCCGCCTGGCACGGGACTGCCAGGCAGTGTCATCGCCGAGACCATAGGCATTGTGAAGGCCTACGGCACGCGGGTTGGCGAGGGACCATTCCCCACCGAAGACCTTGGAACTCAAGGCGATCTCATCCGTGAACGGGGGCACGAATACGGCACCACGACAGGCAGGCCTCGACGGTGCGGCTGGCTTGACCTTGTAGCCGTCCGCTACTCGGCCATGGTGTGTGGGTGCACTTCGCTTTCCGTCATGCTGCTTGATGTACTAAGCGGCTTCGACACGCTCAAACTGTGCACGGGCTACCGTCTACCCGATGGCACAACCACAGATCGATTCTTCCCAGACGCGAGGCGTCTGGCAACTGTTGAGCCAATCTGGGAGACGATGCCAGGCTGGGCAGAGGAACTCGATGCCATGACATCGCCCGATCAACTGCCCGCTACGGCCCACGCCTATCTCAATCGGATTGCCGACTACGTTGGATGCCCGGTTCAAATTGCAAGTGTCGGACCAGACCGCGCCCAGACCATTCGAATGACCTCCCCGGCAGCCGTGTGATTCAACAACATGCCGCACAACGAACCAACTGATATGACAGACACTTTGGATGTGCCTGCCGCGCAGCGGCCTAAGCATATTGCGATCATCATGGATGGAAACGGTCGATGGGCGGAGCAACGGGGACTATCCAGAGCAGAAGGTCATATTGCTGGCACTGATGCTGCGCGTACTGCCATTGAGACGAGTTGCCGGCTTGGCATCAATGCCCTCACCCTCTATTCGTTCTCGACCGAGAACTGGAAGCGCCCACCGGAAGAGGTGGCCGCGCTGATGGGCCTCGTACTCAAGATGCTTCCACTCGAGCATGACTTGATGATGGAACAAGGCGTGCGATTCCGTCTGATAGGCGAGCGGGATGGCCTGCCCGCCTCCGTACTTGATGCGCTTGATGCCGCAGCTGACAAGACCAAAGCAAATGACCGGCTGCATCTCAACATAGCCATGAACTATGGCGCTCGACATGAGATCACGCAAGCTGTGCGCACACTCGCCGCCCAGGTAGCCGCCGGGACACTCGACCCGGGTGACATCGACGAAGCCATGATCAGCAATTCGCTCTGGACCACCGGACTCCCCGACCCAGACCTACTCATTCGCACCGGCGGCGAAATGCGGATCTCCAACTTCCTCCTGTGGCAGATTTCCTATGCCGAGATGTACGTCACCGATACGTATTGGCCCGATTTCGGGAAGGCGTCGATGTACGAGGCCATTCGCGAATTTGCCAGACGCCAGCGACGGTTTGGGGATGTGCCTGCCGAGTAAACGTAGGCCACGAGGCTGGGGTCGATCCCGGCGCAGCCACGCCCTCAGTGATCCACGCGGTCCATGAGCAGAATGCGTGGGCGGTCGCCGGGTCGCTCGACGTTGCTTCGGTCGACCACCATGACAAATCGTTCATCCGAGACGATTGATGCGGGATCAGTAGCATCCCAGATGCCGCTCTCTGGTTCTTGTTTGAACGTGCGAACACGCAAGTGAACTGTGAACATGTCTGATCGCGTCGTGATGAGATTCGAGATGCCGCTAAACAGCAAACTCGCCTCTTCTGCATCGGCAGCCACGCGATCGCCGGTCAGATGGACCTCGCGATAACGAGTCTCTGAGTCGTTGATTGTCAACAGCGGATCGTTATAAATCGGGTTACCCCAATTACCAGCAGCCACGTATTCAGCTGTTCGCAAATCCGGCACCTGACTATCAAAGAGCCGGCCAGTATCTGTTGAAAGGAACGCGCCGACATCTGAGAGCGAGCGACGTTCTTCTGGAATAAGACCAGCATCGCGAGGATCCCACATTTGGCTGTCCTGGGAATTCACGCCGTGCACCTGCTCATCTTGGTACCCAAACGGATTACGGGCGGCCCAGTCCATACGCCAAGCGTCTGCCGACATCGCATTGCCAAGCGGGTCACGTCGATCCGCCCCACTATCAACGTCTTTCTCAAAGCCATACAAGGCTGGGCGGGAGAGCTGGAACAACTCTCCAAGTGCTGCAAACCCCCGCGTACCACGGGACTGTTGAATAGCGCGATCCGTATGAAGACCCATTGGCTGCTGCTGCCAATTGTCATACCACTCATCGGTAGACACCAAGTCTTCATCCTCGCCTACGCCGCGGTCGCCATAGACTGGGCCAGCAGCAGTTCCGGGCACCAGGGCGTCAAGCCAGAAGTCGTTGTCGGAAACAGGCCGTTTACCAAGTCCATCTCGGTACTGCACCATGGCCTCGGGAATACCAGAACGCGGATTCGGACTCATCGGCCCGGCAGGGTCATGCCCGGTCACACCGTCATCGAGAATGCTTGGGTGCCCGCCAAATGAGGGGTCGGCGTGAACAAGCCGGTACATATGCGGCATCGCCCGAAGAACTTCAACCGGGGCGGTATTGATATTGATCATGCCGCGTGTCGGGTCACCACGGAATCCGGCGGCATTATCAAAGGCCGGATTACGTGGCATTGCACTACTGACGCCGCTGAATGAACTGGTGAACCGTTGATAACTGTCACGATCGTCAATGAATCCGTCAGGCACGATGTCGCCCTGATTATGCGTAGCGTTGTCTTGATTGGTTTCAAAATCATAAATACCAGGCCCATCACACACGAACAAGTCGGCAATACGCTGCGCTGCCGGAAGATCAGGTTCAAAGTGCGCAGGGTCATCCGACCAGAGATACCACGGCGGCGGCGCATTGGGAGGGTCATCAAGGTCCAGGTCAGTCAACACGTACGGCTGATCACCAACAACTGCGTTGAGATCCTCAAGGCTCGCCGTCATTTCAAGCCG
>JABJQE010000330.1 GCA_018663565.1 Phycisphaerae bacterium | reverse complement strand
TAGCTGCGGGTGACGCTGGTCTTGCGAGCATCTGGACACGGGGCAAGGACACAACGAGTGCTCTCTTGCAGGCCCGCCCAACGTGGGAGTTGCTGCGGTACCCCGACGCAACCACGCAGACTGTGATTGGGTTTGAGGAGGGAATTGGCGGATTCGTGCCGCTCGTTCGTATCAATCGTTTGGTCGATGGCAGTGTCAACGAGGGGGTGCTGAAAGAGGGTGATGTGATTCTTGCGTGCGGCGGCGTCTTGTCACCACGTATGCGAGGGTTCCGGGAAGCGATCGCTGCAACCACCGGTCATACGCTCCCCGTGCGTGTCTTGCGTGACGGAAGCGTGCTTGATGTAGAGATGCGTGTGTCGCGGTCTGGGTTGGTCAACCCTGTTCCCAAGGCCGAGGTCTTCCCGGGGTATGCCTGGGACACGCCGCTCTTGGCGATGCCGATGAAGGCTGTGCACGGGAAAGATGGCGAAGTACGAACTGTTGCAAGCGAAATTCCAGATGGAATTTTGCCAGGAACTCGATGGGTATCGGTGAACGGGCATGGCGTGTCGTCGTGGCGTGATGTGTGGTCGCAGTTTCACGCGGCGGCAGCGGCGGGACAGGCTTCGATTGAGGTCGTGCTCGAGAATCCTGTGCCTGCGAACGATCTGCGTCACATCACACTGCCAGTGACTATCCAGCAGCGGGATCATATTGCTGCGCTGACATGGCAACCGTCGATCTCTGCGATGTATTTCGATCCGATCTATGTGGTGCGAAGCAGTGGTGAGAATCCGCTTGCGGCCATTGTGATGGGGGCCCGCGAGTCCTGGAAGTTCATCGAGCTGACGTATCTGACGATAGATCGTCTTGTTCGAGGGTCCGTGGGCGTGGATCAACTGCATGGACCAGTTGGCATTGTGCACATCGGCACGAAGGTGGCCGACCGAGGGTTCACCTATCTGATCTTCTTCTTGGCCATCATCAGTGTGAATCTTGCAGTGCTCAACTTCTTGCCTCTGCCCATTGTGGACGGCGGCATGTTCTTGTTCTTGATCTACGAAAAGATCAAGGGCCGTCCGCCTTCAGTTGGCTTCCAGAACGCCGCCATGATGCTCGGCCTCCTGCTCATCGGCACCGCCTTCGTCGTGACTTTCTTCAACGACATTGCCCGCTTGCTTGGTTGAATACGCCATCGTCGTACACGGAGCTTGGCCCGGCGCGGTTTTGAGCTGTCGAGCAGGACAGTAGGAGTTCTTGAACTGATAGCAAGATGCTCTGGACCCGAGGCGGGGACGGACCTCCGGGGACCGGCCCCCGGGCCGCGCCGTCTCTGCGGTTTGTGCGGGTAAGAAGATGCCATTGTTAGGCGCCAAGCGTCGATTCCGTGCTCAGTCGGACCGCAAATCGAACGATGTGAAGGGCAGGTTCTGTTCGTTCTCTTCACTATCCATTGCTCACAGAAAGGGGCAAGCGTGAGTTCGATGATCGATGTTCATGACGGTGTGCTGCCAGGGATTCTCATTGTGGAGAGTGATCCGGAGGTCGCCGAGCTACTCGCTTCGGCTATGGGGGTAGGTCGGGATGAAGGGCAAGGTCTCTTCGCGTGTGACCCGCCTCGTTCCGGGTGTGTGATTGTGGAATCGATCGCAAGTTTGCATCGGCTGGATCTTCGTCGATTTGGCGCCGCGTTGGTGGCGTCGGTCATGCATGACGGGTGCGGTCTTGATGTCCTCGCCTACCTGCGTGGACTGGCCCCAACATTGCCTATTGTGGTGGTGGGGGCCGTTGCAGATTCGACTATCGCGCCCGAGGCCATTCGTGGCGGCGCGTGTGAGTTCGTCTTGTTGACTGGCCATGAACACGTAACAATTCCGCTCGCAGTCCGCAAAGCCATCGTGCACCGGCAACTGCGGCATGACAACGAACAACTTCAGCAGACACTC
Source organism: Phycisphaerae bacterium (assembly GCA_018663565.1). Lineage (GTDB taxonomy): Bacteria > Planctomycetota > Phycisphaerae > Phycisphaerales > SM1A02 > UBA12567. The sequence continues at coordinate 6,430 of JABJQE010000330.1, read as the reverse complement.
ACTCGTTCAATGGCAGAACTTGCTGAAATGAATCGTCGGCTGGAGAAGAGCGTGACACGTCTCGAGGATGTCGCGCGAACCGATGACTTGACTGGTTTGACCAATCGACGGTGGTTGAACGCCCTGCTTGAAAGTCGCTGGGCCGAATCCGAACGGCACGGCCTGGATCTTGGCTTCTTGATGATCGATCTTGATGGATTCAAAGGCCTGAATGATACGCTTGGTCACCATCGTGGCGATGAAGTACTGCGCCGAGTCGGGGCTCTGCTTACTGAAACGTGCCGAGAAATTGATGTGGCTGCCCGCTACGGCGGTGATGAATTCTGTGTGCTGTTGCCACATGCAGACCTGCAGGCCACCATGGCAGTGGCTCGCCGGATTGCAAAGCGTTTCGAGGGCTCGCTTGCCGACTGGGAACTTGAAGGCAGCTCAGTGGGCGTGTCTATTGGCGCGGCGCATCGCAGTTTGAGTGGCGCAGCGAGTCCTCAAGAATTGATCCGGCATGCTGATGAGGCGATGTACGCTGCAAAGAAGCAAGGTCGGCATCTCATGTTGCGTGCCATGGAAGACGGCAAGCTCACGCTTGTCGCCTAGCGATACCTCGATCGTTTTGTGTGTTGTTCCATGTCGCGTTGATGTGCTTTTTCCTTGAGCGATTGCCGCTTGTCATATGCCCGCTTGCCAGTGCCAACGCCAATGAGCACCTTGGCCCGGCCGTGTAGCCAATGAATCTCAAGTGGAATAAGGGTGACGCCCTTGGTAGCCGTCGCCTTGGCGAGTTTTCGAATCTCCCGTTTATGGGCGAGGAGTTGGCGTGTGCGAACGGGGTCATGCTGGTGGGCAGAGGAGGCATTTGGATACTCGGCGATGTGCACGCTATAGAGCGTCAAGCGAGGTGGGTCGAGCTCAGCTCTCACGTATCCTTCCGCGAGGCTTGCTTGTCCCGTGCGGAGTGATTTGACTTCGGACCCAAGCAGCCGAATGCCGCACTCGAGTGTGTCGGTAATCAGGTAGTCATGCCGAGCCCGACGATTCTGAATCCTCGGCTCGTTGTCGTCCGGCTTAGATTTTTTCTTGGCTGCGGCCATATGTGGTTGTCCCGTCCCGAGGGTACTCCCAAGGAGGGGCCTTCATGGCCCAATGCATGCGCGAGAGAGGACTCGAACCTCCACGGGATTTTACTCCCACCAGCACCTCAAGCTGGCGCGTCTGCCAATTCCGCCACTCGCGCTTAGGTGAAGCGGGGAAGGATAGCAGATAGGACCGCTGTGAGCCGCACCCGACCTATACGCCGCGAGTGGTAGGGGGCCAGATAGATTTGTGCATCTGCGTTTGCAGCCTCGCGGGAATACCGTCCTCGAGCATCCACTCAACGAGCGTGCTTGGTTCGAGCCCAGGGTGCCCGGTGATGTGCGTATCGGGAGATGTTTCGTAGACCGGGGAGAGCAGGATGGCATCGACTCGCTCGGCAAGATTGTGCTGTTTGATGACGGCGACTGACCACTCATAATCGCCGCGATCCCCAATCACAAACTTGACTTCGTCTTGAGATCGAAGCCGATCAATATTTGCCATGTCATTTCGATCGCACTCACCGCTTCCCGGGGGCTTGAGGTCCATAATGCGAATCACACGTGGGTCACACACAGAGATATCGCATGCGCCAGAAGTTTCCAGGAGCACTGTTCGCCCGGCATCGCAGAGTGCGGCCATGAGTTCATGTACGGAGTCTTGGAGCAAGGGCTCGCCGCCAGTTATTTCTACAAGGTCAGTGGGAATGGCGAGGACATCGCTGAGCACATCATCGACTGTCCGCGTGTCGCCTTCATTGAAGGCATAGGTGGTGTCGCACCACGAGCATCGCAAGTGGCATCCGCGGAGCCGGACGAAGATGCACGGCAATCCAGCGTAGGTGGATTCGCCCTGGATGGAATGAAAGATTTCGTTGATGAGCAAACGGGAAGGCATCGGTGCGATTTTCACTCAATCAGGTAGCGGCGCGGTCGATTTCGACCGCGTTCTCGCGTTCGCCTCGGCCACGCAGTGGGTAATCCTTCCGGAGTGGGTGCCCCGGATAGTCACGCCACAAGAGAATTCGTCGCATGTCCGGGTGACCCTTGAAGCGAATGCCAAACATGTCAAATACTTCGCGTTCAGGCCATTCGGCACCTGCCCAGATATCGGTGACGCTCGCGATGACGAGTCCCGGATCGTCTTCAATTCCACTCGTGTCAAGCGTTGGGGTGAGCCACGCTCGGACAGTAAGGGATCGATCATGCGAGTGGCTGCGAAGCATCCATGTCACGCCAAATCGTCCTGGCTGTGGAGCTGGATAGTCCAGATAATCTGCAGCGGTGACGTGCGAGAGCAAGTTGTACTCACAGTCATGGTCATTCTGAAGGAAGTGCATGATCTCATGTACGTCCGCAGGCTCAATCACAAGCGTCGTGCACCCGCGAAAGTCAGCGGCCGAGAGCTTCTTGTCTGGAAAGGCAGCCCTGACATGGGCGAGCGTTGGATGTAATTCGTGTGTCATGGACGTGGCATAGTAGCCGCTAGAGGCCTGCCTATCGGGCGCCGCCGCCACGGGGCTGCTCAAGTGTGATCGTGTCGATGGCGGGGTCCATATTCCAAATCATTCTTGTGGCTTGGACAGGCATCGGCGAGCCCTGAGTTACGAGGGAGACTGTGCGGCCCGCCCGGGCCACAAGTTCGGCGATCTTGGTTCGCGTGTTGTAGTCAAGCATATGGCAGTCGGCCCGCCTCGTCGCCGTGGTCAAATAGACCCGGCCAACCGCTCGGAGTCGATCCACTTCCATATCTGACCCGAGTTGGAGCGGTGTGCCAGCCTCGGCGGTGGCATCCATAGCTCCCCGCCGTGTCAAGACGTGGATCTCTTGGGCTGTCATCGTCGCCACATCCCGGTTGTCCACGGCACTCTTCCAGAGCACTTCGACGTCGCCCGTCATGGTCAATCTAAAACGATCATCCGCTTCGTGGACAAGGTCAAGTCGCTCGGACCACACAAAGCGGCTTGTGCCGGGTCCGGAGAAGGGGCCCCCTGACTTTCCAGAACTCTTCGTAGCCCACTCTGGTTCGCGAATGACGATATTGCCATCGCCAATGACTTCGGCTTCCGTGTTCATGTCGTCCCACGTGATGTGCTTTGCGCCGACAAAGAAGACGCGGGGTAACTGCGAGCGGGCCGCCGTTTCCCATGTGCGAGACTCAAGTCGCGCATCTCCCTTGGCAATGAGTCGATGCAGGACGCGAGCCTCCGACTGGAACGGGTCGTCATTTGGGGGTGTTGTGGTCTTGGCATCTGCGAGGTTGGAGAACTCAAGACGTACGCTTTGTCCCTGCAAACTACTGCGTTGAAGGTCAGAACGATCGACCACGATGTCGACATCGCCAAGGATGTCCATCGCTCCGGCTCCATCTGCAAAATTCGTGTCGTAATGCAGTGAGGTGTTCCACAGTGATCGCATGGTGACCCGAGGATCGCCCGCATTTCCCACGATGCGTGGTGGCGGTATTCGATTCTGGGCGGCGAGCCAAATCGGTTCAGCAAGCATCCTCGAACGACCAGAGCCTTCCCAGTCGGCAGTTCCAGCGATCCGGTCGATTCGAAGATTGTGTCCGCGATCAATCACAATGTCTGGCCGCGCGATTATGACGTCGTCGCCTGTCAATACGACGGTTTCTTGTTTTGCATCGCCCTCAAGGCGATCAGCAAAGGCCCTTGCATTATCCTTCATGAGCACTTGGACATCGCCAGTTGCAAGGACGTCGCGAATGGTGATTCGATCCATCGGGCCGTCTTGCCCTTCAGCATCCTCGCCAAGGGGTTCGAGTGTGGCGACAAGATCGTCAGCCCAGAGCGTCTGGTTGTCACTGTGGGCCCGGACGCGGCCACGGCAGATCAATCGATCAGGCGTGGCTTTGCCAGCTGCGTCGGGCGAGAAGTGCATTTCAAGCGAGCCTGCATCCATCGTGCCATCCGGGCTTTCCATAGCGACATCACCATCAAATGTGATGCTGCGCATGGCAGCGTCTTGGGCATCGGCGCTGGGGTCGAACTCGATGTGTACAGATTTCTTCCACGTGATTTCGCTGTCGAGTTCTCCGCGATTCTCAGGCGTGGTTGGCCGAGCGATGCGAGCATCGGTGGCGACGTTGGGCTGCGAGGCGAGCATGATGGCTCGTCCGCTGCCTGGCCAATCAGCGGTTCCTTCAAGTCGTTTGACCTGAAGTGATGAGCCGTGCTCAATGACGACCTCCCCTCGGGCAACCACAATGTCGCGGCCCGTGAGTTCGACGGTCTCTTGGGCGGCATCGCCGTGCAGGGCATCTGCCCAGACACGAGCACCGTCTGCCATCAAGATTTGCACATCTCCGGTGGCGTTGACATCGCGAACTTCAATGGCGTCGTTGTCGCCCTGCTCGCTCGGGGCAAGTGTTGCGATGATGTCGTCGGCCCAGAGTATTTGGTCGTCGCTCGCGGCTCTAATCCCACCAGTGCCGACGAGTCGATCCGGCACTGCATCGCCGTTGGCGTCTGGTTCAAATCGCATCTCAAGCGTATCGGCTGACATGGCGCCGTCCGGGCTTAGCACTTTGACATCCCGCTTGAAGTGAATGGACTGCAATCCTTGTGTGCCCGCCGACGCGGCCTGGTCAAACCGCATGTCAACAAGGCCATTCCAGGTAATGATCGTTTTCGTGTCTGTGCTTGTGGTCCCACCAGGAAGAGATGTCAATTGTGCGCCCGGCGTTGAGGACACAAGGGTCGCGCGTCCGCTGCCTTCGATGCCTGCCAATCCAGCGTCGGGGCGTGCCCATGTGTGCTGGCTTTCAATGGTGACTTCCGGCGAGGTGATGACGACGGTGCGGGGCGCAGTTGCCGTGAGATCAAATCGTTCGATTTCGGATCGCCAGACAATTTGATCGCAGGTGGCTGCGGTGTTCTGGGCGGTGTCAATGACGCGAACAGGCGAGCCGATGAGTTCGAGCCGCATGTCCTGTGGCCCCGGCGGTCGCTGGCTAGCGTCCTCGAGTGGCACCATGGTGAGCGGGCCTGTGCATGTCACCACGACTTCATCGGGGGCGGGCTTTGGTGGAACGATGCCCATCGCTGTCGCGACGAGAAGCTCTGGCATGCTGAGCGGTTCGCGGAGATATGCCGAGGTCGGCGCCGAGCGTGTGTTGAGTGCCTTGGACTCAAAAGAGAAGATTAGATTGAGCACGTCGGCCCGTGCAAGCTTGGACTTTCCAGCGGGCGCATCGGCGGCTGGTGCCTGCGTTATGCGGATATTGTCATGAAGCGTGAGTGTGTAGAAGGGGGGCGACGTCGCTGCTGTTGCCGCAACAGGTGTCACTCGCCGCGATGCGGGGTGGCCGCCGCTCACTCTTTGAATGCGTCGCCGTGGGCGTGGCAAGTGGGCCGTTGTTGGCGTTGATCCGACGGACTTGACATCACGGAGCAACAGGTAATCGACTTGAGCAATCTCGAGATATTCAATCCGGTCGTCGCGGTCGTTGAGCAAAATATGGAGGTCCCGGCCAGCCATTTCTTCGGTGGCCGTCACGATCTTGATGTCACCTGAGCAGCTAATGCGGCCAGAGAGATTGTCAAAGCCGGCGGCTTGGGTTGTGATGGTCATTGCAGGCTCATTACGCTCGGGGTCGGCGTAGGTGCCAGACACGGGCTCAAACATTTGAATGAGTACGTCGCCGAGCAATCGGCCTTCTTCAAGCGCTCGCCGAGGCGCATACGCCACGGCTTCTTTGCCCGAGAGTACAACGAGCCGGCCGCCGCCCATGAACAGTTCAACCACAGGGGACTGCAATTCAATCCAGTGAGCCGGGAGGTCTTTTGGGTTCGGGTCGAGGTGGGTGAATCGATACTGCTGCGCGAGCCGGCCGGTGTCATCAGCAACTTGCAGCCACCCTCCCTTTGGAAGAGAGACTGACATATTGGGGTCCATCAGACCATCGGCGGTGCTGCTGTTGTCAGCAAGTTCAGTTGGTCCGATGAGTTCTGTGACCGGGGTTTCAGCATGTTCGGTTGACTCGGAGCGGGTCCAGTCCACCATGAGTAGGAGCCCAAGCACAATGACAGAGGTAATCGCGCCGATGAGGCCCATTCGCCACCGCATCGACCCAGAGTTGTGCTGCTGGGCCATCATGGATCAGGGCAATCAATTTGGACTACTTCAACCTCACCCCCGCAGGATACGTCCATTGCGATGGCCGCTTCGCACGCGGTCCGCACCACGATTGTGTCATTGGTCTCAGTTTGGGTCAAGGCATGCATAGCGCCGAGTGCGTACTCGCAGCCCGATCCAATCGCATGATGATGCCTGAATTCCGTGACGCCCAGGTCGCTCGAGACTTTGAATAGTCCGCCAGGAGAGGCAATCAAGAACGT
>JABJQE010000329.1 GCA_018663565.1 Phycisphaerae bacterium | reverse complement strand
GAAACCCCAGAGTCTCGGTGACTCTGGGGTTCTGTGAATAGCGGGGGCTGGATTCGAACCAACGACCTTCAGGTTATGAGCCTGACGAGCTACCAGACTGCTCTACCCCGCAGTCGAAGAGGGGAATCATACGAATAGTCTTGGCGGGGGTCAAGGGATGCGGTGGTTGGGTGTTGGGTGATAGTGGCCTTGGGGTGGCTCTTAGGCCGATAAGAGCGGTGTGTCGGAGGTCAACATATCACCCAATTCGCAGGTGTCGCCGCTGGGGCGGTTGTCGCCGGGGTGGCCATTCTTGCTTGCCGGGCTCGCGGTGGTTGCTGCTGTCATGTTGGTGCCGGCCTGGCGTGATGTGCAGGATGTTCGTCTTGAACGAGATGGTCTGCAAGCGGTGGTGCAGTACGAGGCCCGCCGGGTCGCGGCCACTGAGCGGATGCTGGCATCGCTTGAGTTAGGCGATCCGACATTGCTTCGCAGGTTGGTGGGCTGGCAACTCAATCTGGTCCCCAATGGTGACGTGGCGATTGCGCGGGATGTGCATGCCGGTGGAATACTTGGCTGGATTGATGGCACGGTGGAGCCAGTGATGGCCTCGGCGCCATCGCCAATTGTGAGCCGTTTGGAATCCATTGTCTCCGGGCCTGCGCGGCTCTGGATGCTTGCCGCTGGTGTACTGCTGGTGTTTGTCGGGCTGGTTGGCTTTGGGTCTCCGCAATCCGGTGAGCCTGGTCAACATCCGCGGGCCGAGTCTGCCTAGGACCTCATGGTGTACGTTCATTGCGGCTGCACTCTCTCATAGAAGAGTAATTTGATGAAGGCTTGAGAGCATTCACATTTGTTTGATCGCTATCGCTGAACAGATTCTGAAGTTGGCGCACGGCGGCTTGCTGAAGTATTCGGCTATTGCCCTCCGAAAAAGGGCCGTCGTTGCGGATTGCCGTTCAATGGGCGCTAGGGTGCCTGGATGGTTTCGCCTGACCAAACGAAATTGAATTGGCTGCGACTGACCGGCGCTGAGGGAATTGGCCCTGCGACGGTGCGGCGGCTGCTTGGTCATTATGGCGCTGTAGATTCGGTGTTGGCTGCTGCAGATGCGGGGGCGTTGCACGATATGAAAGACACACTGCCTGCGGCGAACCGAGAGGCGCTCGCCGCTGCGATTCGGCGTAGCCGTCCTGAAGCTGAGCTTGAGCGGCTCGCGCGATACGGAGGAGATCTGGTTGCATTTGATGACCCGCGGTACCCGCCGGGGCTGATATCCATTCCGGATCCGCCTCCGCTGCTGCGGGTTGCGGGGGACGCCGGAGCATTTCTGGAGGTGACTGTGGCGGTTGTCGGAACCAGGCGTTGTTCTGCTGTTGGCATACGGCAGGCCGGTCGATTTGCTGCAGGGTTGTCATCTGCTGGAGTGTGTGTCGTGTCCGGCGGGGCTAGAGGAATTGACGCGGAGGCGCACCGGGCAACGCTGCGGGCAGAAGGCCGAACGGTTGTGGTCCTTGGCAGCGGGCTTGGGTGCCTGTATCCACCAGAACACGGTGCGCTCTTTGACCAGGTGCGGGCCGCTGGCGGCGCGCTCGTGAGCGAGCTTCATACGGATCGCCCGCCGAGACCGAGTCAGTTCCCGCGGCGGAATCGAATCATTAGCGGCATGTCAAGTGGTGTGCTTGTTATTGAAGCGCCCCGCCGGAGCGGGGCGATGCTTACGGCCAAGATGGCGGTGGAGTCGCACGGGCGGGAGTGTTGGGTGGTTCCAGCTGATGCAGATCGCCGCGAAGCGAGGGGTGGACTGGAGGCAATACGAGATGGTTGGGCGGCGTGCGTAATGGAACCTGCTGATGTGCTTGCAGATCTTGGGGGGGTGGATGTGTCTCGGGGCGTTGGTGGTACGGGCCATCCTTCGCCTGTATCGCAGCCAAAGTCATCCGTTACGCTCAGTGGTGACGATGCGGAGGTGGCGGGGGCGCTGCGAAAGTCGGGTGGCAGCGATGTGGCGTCGCTCATTGAGCGGACTGGCTTGCCTGCGGCGGCGGCCATGCGATCGATGACATCGCTTGAGTTACTTGGCGTGGTGTTGCGGCGCGGACAGTATGTCACGCTGACTTCAGCGGGTATGGCTCTGACCGCTGCGGCGCCCCGCCCTACCTGTCGTAGCGACGCATGACGCCTACGACGATGCCTTGGATTTGGCATTCGTTGACAATGATCGGTTCGAACGCGTCGTTGGCGGGCTGCAGGCGGATGCGGCCGTCAGGTTCACGGTAGAAACTCTTGAGGGTGGTCTCGCCATTGGGAAGCAGGGCGACCACACGCTCGCCTGCGCGGGCAGTACTAGCACGCCGGACGATGACATAGTCGCCGTCAAGAATGCCCTCGTCTTGCATCGAGTCGCCAGTTACTTGCAGTGCGAATGTGGAACCAACCTCCCCAACGCGTGGGCCGAATACCGACTCGAGATCGAGTGTGTCGCTTTGTTCAAACTGCTCGATCGGCAGGCCGGCCGCAATGCGGCCAATCAATGGGAACCGCACGCCGTTGTCTTCGTTGGGAAGCGGCAGCCCCTCAACAAGTGACAAAGAGCGAGCCTTGTTGGGCTCTTTCTGCAGCACGCCTTTCTTGACGAGTGCTCCGACGTGTTCGTGAACGGTGACCTTCGCCACGCCGATCTCGTCGGCGAGTTCCTGAATCGTCGGCGAATAGCCGCGTGCGACTCGTGAGTCGCGGATGAGCTGGACAATATGCAACTGGCGGGGAGTCAGATTCATGTGTGTGGACCTCTGCTGAACTCTCATGTGAATGATGTTGGGTGAGTATCGGGCGTGGCGACTTCCAGGTGCGGCCTGTGTGCGCGGGGTGGAATTGATGCCATTCGGACGGATCTGGGCGGTAGTCTGCGAGCAGTTTGAGAAGGGCTGCGAACTGCTTATCGGCAGGGCGCTCGGCCCGGACTGGGACCGCGAGGTCCGATGGGCAGGCCACGAACTGGCAGTTCACCTTGGAGGTGTGCCCTGAGGGGGCTGCGTGGACGGCGCGACGTACCAAACGACCTTCGTCTTCGACGATGGCTGTTTGATAATCTCCTCCAGGGCCTGTCAGTACCAGTGGCATGCTCATCGGTTTCCTCGCTTCCTTCCCGATTCGTGAATCGGTTGATACCGCCACGTCGTCTTGTGCCCCAAATGTCCCAGACATGGGACGGGTGGAGTGGAGGGGCACAAGATGTTGTGGATGTTTCACCATGACGGGGGTATCTCGACTAGATCTTCCTATTGACTTGAGTAGTATCATCGACCAGCGTGTTCGGGTTACGTTAGGGGAACAGGACCCGAACTGCAAGTCTTTTTGTTCGGTTTTTGTAAGGTTGGGCATGACAATGACTTGCGTGATACGGTTTGTTGGATGTTTCCCGACCCATTACCGAATTCTGAGCGTTCCTTGTGGTCTTTGCCGGATGACTGGGTGTTTTTGAATCCAGGGAGCTTCGGGCTCCGGTTGCAGGAGGTGCAGCAGGCGCGGCTTGAGTTGCTTCAGGACTTTGAGTCTCAGCCCGTTGAGTTTCTTGAGCGGCGAGCGGTTGGCCTTGCCTCCGACGCGTTGGATGTCGTGGCGTCATTTCTAGGGGCCGACCCAGGTGGGTTTGGATTTGTGACCAATGCAACCGAGGCGATTGATGCGGTGCTTGCCGGGCTTGGTCCTTGTGCGGGTGATGGTGTACTTATTGGCGAGCAAGCATATGGGGCGGTTGTACAGGCGGCTCGGCACGCTGCTCGTGGCGAGGGGGTCCGGGTGGTACCGTTGTCACTGCCTGTTGCGGATTCCGCTGATATTGTGGCTGCGTGGGAACGGGCGTTGTGGCCGGGAACTCCACTTGCAATTGTTGACCACGTGACTTCAGGCACGGCGCTGGTGCAACCCGTTGCTGAAATCGTTGCGATTTGCCGTGGCCGCGGGATACCTGTGCTGATTGACGGCGCTCACGCCCCGGGCATGATGGATTTGCAGATCGATGAGATTGGCGCCGACTGGTATGCGGGAAATCTGCACAAGTGGATTGGGGCGCCGTCGGGCGCAGGGTTCTTATGGACCGCCAATGAACATCGCGAGACGACACGCCCGCTTGCTGCCAGTCATGGTGTGCTTGAGTCCTATCAGGATGCATTCATGTGGCAGGGGACGCGTGACGTCACCCCGTGGCTG
>JABJQE010000328.1 GCA_018663565.1 Phycisphaerae bacterium | reverse complement strand
GGCCTTCCTGACATGGATATCCGCCATACGGGCGCTGTGTTGGAAACAAGCTTGCGTCGTACTTCAGTCCAAGATCATGCAGTACATCGAATGCCCACTCACAACCTGGCGTGATTGAAAATGACGATGCGCGAAATCCAAGAACCTTTGTTCCACCTGCATTCTCTATGACACCTATTGATTGTTGCATATCTTCTCGAAACTCATCCTCACTGAGTTCGTAGACCATGCGATGCCAATAGGAATGTGATGCGACTTCGTGACCATGTTGCACCATCAACTGCACAAGGTGCGGATAACGCTCGGCAATCCATCCCAACACAAAGAATGTGCACCGAACACCAGCCTCTGTGACGGCCTGCACAATCCACTCGGTATAGCGCTCAACAAGCGATTCCCTGTTGGGCCACTGCGCGGGGTCAGCAACTGCCTCGACTCCGGCCATATGAAACCAATCCTCGATGTCAAACGACAACACGTCCACAATGTCATGCGGTGGCGTCATGACTTATCAATTCGAATTTTCACGCTTGAATGGAGCATGTTCAGCCACCCATCGTCTCGGGCACCCGTGTGTGTCCAACGGTTAGCAGTATTAGATTTCAATGTTCACCAGTTCGATCGCAATGCGTCCGTCATCCAGCCCGAAAGCCAAGTCGCGCCAAGAGCCCATCGAACTGCTCAAGATCATAGAACTCAATGGCTAGGCGACCCTTGTCTCGCTTACGGCCAGTCTTGATGTGCACTTTGGTTCCAAGGTGCTCGCTGAGTTGACGTTCAAGATCGTCCAGGTGAGCCCGCCCAGTCGCCACGGCTGCTGACCCGCCCTGTGCCGCCGGCCGCGTTATTGAGATTGCCCGTACCCGTCGTTCTAGTTCTCGGACGCTCCACTCGCCCTCTATTGCCTGCCTGGCCATCGCAATGCGATGGTCAACTGATGCCAACCCAAGCAGACTTCGGCCGTGACCGCCAGACAATGCCCCTCGCCGAATAAGTGTCCGAACGCCATCATCAAGATCACAGAGACGAATCTGATTGGTGACGGCGGCTCTAGTCAAACCCACTTGTACGGCGATCTCGGCATGCGTCATGCCAAACTCATCTTGCAGATTCCGGAAGGCATCGCCACGATCAACCGCGTTGAGGTCCTCACGCTGAACGTTTTCGATGATTGCCCACTCGGCCGCCGTGCGGTCATCAATCTCACGAACGACCGCCGGAACTGCCTTGAGCCCGGCCTGGCTGGCAGCTCGCCACCGACGCTCACCCGCAACAAGTTCATACAAGCCGTCTTGGCCACGAGGACGGAGGACAATTGGCTGCATCACACCAGCGGACTGGATTGACGTCACCAGCGGCTCAAGGGACGATGCGTCTATCGAATGCCGAGGCTGCCGATCGTTCGGCCGAATATCCCCAACCAACACATCAATCAATCCATCCGCCACTGGTCCAACTGCGACCGAGGCCGAAACGACGGGAGCCGGGACCGCAGATGCCGGAGCAGACGAGGCAGCAGGGGGCTTCACCTCCACCGGCGAACCAATCATGCCGCTGAGGCCCATACCGAGTCGCCGCTTCTTTTTCGCCGCCACCGACTTCTTCGCTGGCTTCGTTTCACTTGATTTCCGTGCCGCCATCATGCACCTCCTTGTGCGATCAATCTCTTCTATGGGCTGAGTTCATACACCATTTGTACGTCGTCAAAGACACGCGTGTTGTATCACAGGTTTCACGTGAAACACTCTCCACAGGACATCAATTCCAGATGTTTCACGTGAAACATACGCCGCCCAGTCGAACGTCCGAGAACTAGCCCGACATTGTCTTGAAAAGCAAGGGAGGCGATAGCCGCCTCTTGTTGAATCGCATTGCTCGCTGTGTAGTACTGCGTCAATCCGCCAGGATAATGACGTCTTCAGGCGAGACTTGAAATGCCACGGCATCTCCAACAGCCGAGCGTCTCGCCGCATCGCCAATCTCCAGCACGTCAATGGCCGATCCGTCTTTCTCGCCACACTGAACAGTCAGTTGGCATCGCTCACCAAGGAACATCCGGTTTGATACCTGCCCAGCCATGGTGCCCACAGGAATCTCTCCAGTGCTCGCCGCCAAATTGATCGCCTTGAACGCCTCAGGGCGAATTGAACAGGTCACATTACCAGCGTCCGGCAGGTTGTCCGGGATGCAACTCGACCGCAGTGGGCCAAGGGCCGTTTCAAGCAGCACGTCTGAGCCATCCTTGCCGCAAATGCTTGCAGCAACGAGGTTTGTATCACCGAGAAACTCAGCCACAAAGCGAGATTCGGGGCGTCCATACATGCCTTCGGGCGTGCCGCACTGCTGAATCTGCCCATCTCGGAGCAAGGCAATCCGATCAGCCATCGACAATGCCTCTTCTTGGTCGTGCGTGACATAGACCCCAGTCAGGCCGTGGTCCTTACATATACGACGGATTTCACTCCGCATCGACTGCCGTAAACGTGCGTCAAGATTACTGAGGGGCTCATCGAGCAATACGACGCTTGGTTCAACGACAAGTGCCCGCGCGAGGGCAACACGTTGCTGTTGTCCCCCAGAAAGCTCATTGGGCCTTCGCTCAGCCAATGCCCCCATTTGAACTGCCTCGAGCGCGTCATTAACACGACGATTGAGTTCTGCTGTCGCCACCTTACGGACCTCTAGACCGTACCCCACATTTTGCCGCACGCTCATATGGGGCCACAACGCATAACTCTGGAAGACCATTCCGGTTTGCCGCTTATTGGCTGCGAGCCAAGTCACATCCTGGTCATTGAAGAACAGACGGCCTTCAGACGGCTCCAAAAACCCTGCCACCATGCGTAAAAGGGTGGTTTTTCCACATCCTGAGGGCCCAAGCAGAAAGAATAATTCGCCAGACTCGATCTGCAAATCAATACCGTTGACAGCTTTCACGCTGCCATATCGCTTCACAAGATTGTCCATTCGAATCGTTGTCATCGAATGGAAAGGATACAGGCGAGAGCAGCAGTGATGGCAACGCGAATGGCCCTGAACAGAAAGAGGCCGCAGTCCGGATGGGCGGTCACTTACGTGCAAACTCACGCATGGCCGATAGCATGAGTGCCATGGCATCGCCAACACATCAAATTGATCGGCTTCGCGGGTGGCGTGTACGTCCAGCCCGAACCACATCAATGGCCAAGTTGTTGCCCAACCTGAAACGGCAATTCACGCGGACGCACAAACAAGTGGGGGCCTTTGCTGATGCGTGGGATAGATGTGCGCCGCCCGCACTTCGAGATCGATGCAAGGTCAACACCATGCGTGGCGGAACAGCGCGAGTAACAGCAAGTTCTTCAGCGATCGTGTTTCAACTCGACCGTGCACTGCGTGGCGGATTGTTGCAAGAACTTCGAGCGGCGTGCACGGCGACGATCGCAAGAGTAGATATCAAAGTTGGCCTTGTTCCAGCGCCACCAGTCGACCTCGACAACTCACCCCAACGCTGAGTTCGGTTGCGAGATAGCAACTGGCACTTCCATCGGCCGGCCATCCCGACCGATGCAAGCAAGTACCGTCCGCGCGATCGCGAGCGATTCGGCGCCGCGCCGCAGCGTGTACTGATGATGAATCTTGACGCGTCCACACTCGACGAGTTCTGTCTCGAGCTGCAACACTTCGTCGTATCGCGCGGGCTGCTTATATGTGACTTCAAGTTTGACCACGGCTAGGAATACGCCTTCGGCTTCAAGCGCCGAGTACTCAATACCTGTTGAGCGGAGCAATTCCGTTCTGCCCATTTCAAACCATACCGGATAAGCAGTGTGGTGCGCAACACCCATGGGGTCACACTCTGAATAACGAACTCGAATAGTGTGGCTGTGCATCATGTGTCTTTCACGTTCACTGCATTTTACTTGCCAATGCAAAACCCTGCAAAGACACGTCCAAGCACATCGTCCGGTGGAATATCACCAGTAATGCTTCCAACATCATTAAGTGCAATGCGGAGCGATGCGGCGCACTCTGCTGGGCGGTCCACCCCTTGTGTCGGTCCAAGGTGCTGTATCTCAGATCGCACGCCAGACACAAGATCGTGTACTCGACGAAGTGTTACAGCTTGCCGCTGCGATACCGCCACTCGCCCACTCGCCGGAGACGATCGTCTTGCTTGAAGTTCGTCTGCAACGACATTGGCAAGCATGGTCATGTCGGTTGCGTTGAATGAACACACAGGAATAACATGGGCATCGGTACAGGGACATACATCGATCTTGGTCACGACGCGGAGTGCGTTCGGTGGACCGGCCTGTTCCGTAGACGCTGGGCCGCACCACAACACAAGATCAGACTCGAGTTCGGCGAACACGGCACCTGCGTCGACACCCGACTCGTCGCCGGGCGTATCCACTAGCAGGGCATCACATCCGCCAAATGCACACGACTCACTAATGACATCCCGCGTGGTGCCTGGTAGTTCATGAGCGATAACACGATCCTGACCAAGCAACGCGTTGAAGAGTGTTGACTTTCCGGCATTGGCTGGTCCACGCAAGACCACGCGGGGCCGAGAATCGATTGCCTCTGAACCATGAGTGGAATCAAGCACTGCATCAAGACCGCTGAGCACGCCCAATAGCCGCGTCGAAAGATCACCAACAGAAAGAATGACAACATCTTCTTCGTCAGAAAAGTCAATGCCCGTCTCAAGAAGAGCGAGCACGTCAGCGAGTTGATCTGCCACTGGAAGAAGTGATTGACCGATCGCTCCCTCAAAGGCGTGGCGAGCAGCAACGAGTTCTTCTGCAGATTCCGCTGCAATAAGAGAAGCCACTGCTTCGGCTCCGTCTAGTGAGAGTCGACCATGATGCCATGCGCGAAATGTGAACTCGCCCGGATACGCTCGCCGCGTAGCAAGCCCAAGTCGCTTACCAGCGTCAACCATGGAGTCAATGATGTGTTCGAGCAGCAGGGGATTACCCGGAACCTGCAACTCCAACGTGTCTTCAGTAGTGTAGGAATGCGGCCTCGGCATGCACAATACTGTTGTTGGAATGGAGTACTCGGCCAGCACCAAACGAACGTGCTGTATGCAACGCTGCCGAATGCTGACGTCCTCGCATAGGGTTTCAAGCACAAGCCCAGCGTCTTGGCCGCTCAAGCGAATCAATCCCAGAGCCGACGGGCCAGGCGGCGAAGAGACGGCGACGATTGTGCTTTCAAGATCCACGGCGGGCCATCGCGGCTAATGAAGCAGCCATCACTTTCGCTTCTTGAAGTTCTTCTCT
>JABJQE010000327.1 GCA_018663565.1 Phycisphaerae bacterium | reverse complement strand
TTGAGCGAGTCGAGCATCTCAAGAAAGGACATATCTGCTTCGACCCCGCCAATCTCAAACCGATCAAAGCTGCCCTTGGCATCGGGTCCGTCTTGACGCCAGATATTGAGGATAAATCGCATCACTTATAACTCCTAGTCATCAATGGCAAAGCGTCAAACGACAAGGCCTCACGGGTCTTCTCATGGGGCGTCCCTTCGCCCTTCCATTCCCATACCGCGACGTGGGAGAACTCATCGTCGTTTCGCACCACCTCGCCGTCATCAGTCTGGTGTTCCTCACGGAAGTGACACCCGCAAGATTCATCACGCTCAAGCGCATCGCGGCACATCAGGTGCGCAAGGTCAAGAAAGTCAGCAAGTCGGCCGGCTCGCTCAAGTGCTTGATTGGTCGTATTGGCCCGGCCCGGCACGATCATGTCGTGCTCAAAGGCATGCTTGAGATCATCAATCTTGCCTATCGCTTCCTTCAGGCCTTCAGCAGTTCGGGCCATGCCGCAGTGATTCCACATCACTTCGCCAAGTTCCTTGTGAATCGACAAGGGCGAGCGACTGCCCTTCCTCGCCATGAGCCAATCAATGCGATCACGAGCAACTTTCTCGTGCTCCGCGAAGGCTGGGTGTTCAGTCGTGACCTTATCCATATAGATGTCGTGCAAGCTGTCATTGATCGTTTGCGGAAGGATCATGTATCCATCTGCAAGACACTGCATCAAACTGCTCGCCCCTAGTCGATTGGCCCCGTGATCGGAGAAGTTCGACTCACCAATGGCATACAAGCCTGGCACGTTTGTCATCAGGTTGTAGTCAACCCACAAGCCACCCATGCAGTAATGCACAGCAGGGAAGATTCGCATCGGAACCTTGTATGGCGACTCGGTCGTAATCTCTTCATACATGTCAAAGAGATTGCCATACCGCTCGCCTATCACCGTCGCTCCACGCTCTTTGATGGCATCAGCAAAATCCAGATACACCTGACGCTTGCCGCCAACACCAAGTCCGTCATCGCACACGTACTTGGCATTGCGGGCGGCGACATCCCGCGGCACAAGGTTGCCAAACGATGGGTATCGCTCTTCGAGGTAGTAGTAGCGTTCGTTCTCCGGAATCTCATCTGGGCGTCTCGTGTCGCCAGCCTTCTTTGGAACCCACACGCGGCCGTCGTTGCGGAGCGACTCGCTCATCAAGGTCAGCTTGCATTGATGCTCACCGGAAACAGGGATACATGTTGGGTGAATCTGCACATAACACGGATTCGCGAAGCCAGCCCCCCGCTTATGCGCTCTCCAAGCAGCTGTCACATTGCTATTGAAGGCATTTGTGCTCTGAAAGAACACATTGCCATACCCACCGCTTGCGAGGACGACAGCATCGGCTGCGAGGCTTCGAATTTCACCCGTCTTCAGGCACCGGTACACAACGCCTCGGCATCGTCCGTCAATATTGACGACGTCCTGAATCTCAGTGCGTGGATACATAATGGCATTGCCTTTGGCAACTTGCTCATGAAGGGCTTGGTACGCGCCAAGCATGAGCTGCTGCCCCGTCTGCCCACGGCAATAGAATGTTCGCTCGACGAGCACGCCACCAAAGGATCTGTTTGCCAGTTGACCGCCGTACTCCCGCGCAAACGGCACACCCTGCGCGGTGCACTGATCGATAATGCCATTGGCCACTTCGGCGAGACGCCAAACATTGGCCTCACGAGAACGAAAGTCTCCACCCTTCTGGGTGTCATAGAACAGTCGATGCACGCTGTCGCCATCGTTGCGGTAATTCTTGGGCGAGTTGATGCCACCCTGAGCTGCAACCGAATGGGCTCTGCGAGATGAGTCCTGAAAGCACATGACATGCACTCGGTAGCCCTGAGCAGCCAACGATGCTGCAGCAGATGCGCCTGCGAGCCCTGTACCGACCACCACGACGTCGTACTTCGGACGGTTTCGAGGGCCGACAAGCTTGACGTGTTCCAAATGTCGTTGCCACTTCGTCCGAATATCGCCTGATGGGATTTTTGCATCGAGATCTAGCATGTCAGTGTGTCTCCGGCGATTGTGCTGGGTGAGTCTGGGAAGGCACATCACTTGGCGGCGGCAAGATGCCTGTCCAGAAACAGAATGGAACCGCGGAGAAGCCGAAGAACAATCCAACAGAAAGCAACCACGCCCAGATCCGAAATGACCGATTGCGATCTTGATTATCAAAGCCGAGCGTTTGCAAGAACGACCATGCTCCGTGATACAAATGCACACAGATGCAGGCCATAGCGAAGACATAGAGCCCAGCAACCCACCAGAGCGAAAAAGCTGCATGGAGATTGACGTAGACCTCAGCCATCAGGTGGCCATCTTGCTCACGAAAGAGCACCGGAGCTGGCTGCACATTGCCAGTTGTGAACTGAAGGATGTGAAGCACGACGAAGACCAGAATCACGACCCCTGAGGCCTGCATCAGCCTTGAGGCGATCGTCGAGGCCTGAATATGATGATGACGATACTTCTGGGGCCGCGCCCGCTTGTTCTGTTTGACAAGTAAGAAGACCGTCACGATATGGGCAAGCACGCACACAAGCAGCACCGCTCGCATGATCCACAATACGTCGGCCCATCCGAATATTGGCTCGCCGAGGGTGCGAAGATGCTCCGCATACGTATCAATATCCCTCTCGCCGCCGAACACTTTGAGATTGCCGCCCATATGAGCAATGAGAAACAGAAAGAGCACGACGCCAGTTATGGCGACGACTGCTTTCTTGCCGATTGCCGTTTTGTACATCTTCAACACACGCATGGGCGAGTACTCCTGCCTCATACAATACTGCAAACCACGATCATTCAATCTGTACGCCAAGGTCCACACATGCACCGGGGGGACTGGCTGCCCTCGCTGATCAAGACGGCTCGATCACTCTGACGCTCGCGACTGTCGTATCGTCGGCTAG
>JABJQE010000326.1 GCA_018663565.1 Phycisphaerae bacterium | reverse complement strand
TGGTAGCCCGGAGATCACTCGCCAAGCGAGCAGTTCGCCGATGGGCACATCATCAATGACCCGGTAATAGAGCGGCGTGATCGTGGCCCACCAACCAAAGCCACCGATCGCCATCAGTACACCGACGCCGGCATGGTCGTGCCCCGAGTTGTCTTTCTTGTGGTGGCCTTCCAAAGTGTGGGGAGGATATCGTGTCGACCGCACGCTCGGAGCCTGCGCACTGACTAGTGTTTATGGAGATCGCCCTTGAATCAGGCAGTACTCGCCACTGTTGCTGTGGTAACTCAGGGGCACAGCAACACAATTGCCCTCTCAACAACATGTGGCACAGAACATGAAAACCATAGATCTCTGCGACTACTCGCGGCGACACGGGGCTCATGAGTTGTTGCTGGCATAGCCGCCTGGAAAGTCGCACCACGATGGCGTGTGCAGATTGAGAACAGGATCAAGCCTTGAGAAGGCGCGGCATCAGATCAGCATTGATCGTCTTCATGTTCATCTTTGGGCTCCTCTGCTGCCTCGCCCTAGGGCATCTATTCATTCCCACCCCCGGAAACTCATCAGACTAGGATCGTATCTTGCCGCAATCTCGCTTCGGTCAGCCAGAACGACGAAACGACAACCTCGCCTGATCGACATCTTTGTAGATGCCAAACACACGATTCAATCGCATCACGGTCAGCACCTGCATTGGCATACCGGACACATTGCACAACTTCACTTCGCCACCAAGTTTGGCCGCCCGGGCATGGGTTCTGAAGAGCACACCAAGTCCGACACTAGAGATGTGGGCCAAGTCGACACAATCAATAATCAAACGACTGAAGCCGCCCTCGGTCATTGCGTTCACTTGTTTCATAAACTCAGAAGCGTTTGACGCATCAAGGCCGCCTTCCGCTCGCAAGATCATGACATCACCATCGATTTCGTGTGGGATGAATTCCATCAGTGTCCTCCGCCTAGACGAGCACGAGCCTCAGCAATGATCGCCTTGCATTCTACTAGCCGTGCCACCATCGCCGGCGCGTGTTCGGCTTGGTAAATCTCTCGTTGAATGTCCGACGCAGCACGATCAAGATGGTTCACAGCGGCGTGCGCCCCCGCCTCAGACTTGAGCAAGATGCGAATTGCATCGGGGCATCCGCTTTGCACTGCATCATCGAGTGTTGTCCAATTATCGCGGGATATCCCCAGAGTAGCCCCTGCTTCCATCAACTTCTTCATGACATCAACATGGCAGTGCGCCGCAGCGGCCTGCAAGGGCGTTCGTCCATCACGACCAGTCGTATCAGGATCAGCGCCCTGATTGAGCAACAACTCAACACAGGAGATACTCCCGCTCCGCGCTGCTGCTCGCAAGGCCGTCCACCCTTCAACATTTGCTCGATCTGCATCTGCACTCGCCTCTAGAAGAAGCCGCAAACATTCGGCATGGCCACGGAGTGATGCGAAGTACACGCCGTCGTGTCCAGCATGATCTGTGGCGAGCAAATCAGGATCGTGAGCAAGGAGAAGACGCATGACAGGAACGCTTCCCCACCACGCCGCTGCCATCAGTGGCGTCACGCCGTCCATCGTGGCTGCATGCGGATCAGCTCCGCTCTCAAGTAACAACCTTGCGACCGAGCTGCAATGAGACTGGCATGCGATAAGTAGTGGCGTCAAACCCGATCGACCTCGCCGGATATTGACGTTGGCTCCT
Source organism: Phycisphaerae bacterium (assembly GCA_018663565.1). GTDB lineage: Bacteria > Planctomycetota > Phycisphaerae > Phycisphaerales > SM1A02 > UBA12567. Next base: position 8,214 of record JABJQE010000326.1, on the reverse strand, counting down.
CGGGCGATCAGAACCGAAGTTGCTGCCGGCTTACATTGAAATGATGCGGCCCACAGTGGCGGCACGGCAGACGCCTCTGAATTCACGCGAGCGCCCGCATCGAGCAGCACTTCCATTGATGCAATACTCCCTGTTGACACCGCGATGCCAAGCGGCGTCAGTTGCAAGCCATCTCGCACGCGAAAGCCCAGGCCGTTTGGGTCACCGCCATCTTGCAAGGCTTGCCTAATCGCCATTGTGTCCGACGCCGCCACCGCCACGAACACCTTCGCGAGCGACGCTGGCATGCTCTGCTGTGGTGATTGGGCCGTCTTGGCCACGACTTGCGGAGATGGGAGCGATAGGACAGGGACCTCCTCAGAACCACCGTGACCCACTGGCACAATTCCAAACAGCACCATGGCCACTGCGACTATGTTCGTCTGCAATCCACTCATATGCATCTGCCAATCTTCCTGAAAAAAGGCCGTTTCTTCAACACTAGGCCGCACTTCTGGCAGTCTACCCCCTTCGGACGAAATAACGCCGCCGCGGCGGGGTTGTCTCATATGGAGTCCTCAGAATGCCCCACATCAGTTCATATGGCGATGCTATGAATCCCACTCACTCAGATGAAGTTGATCGAGTGCTCGGTCACACTTGGCCCGTCGTTTCGGTCAAGTGGGTCGATGCTGAGGCCCGAGGCGGTCCCGGCTGGGAAGATCCCGAAGACATGGTTGAATTTGCCCTTCGACCACTCGCAACAGTGCACACTGTTGGGCTCTTGATCTATGAGTGTGAACAATTCGTGGCGGTGACAGATTCCCGCGGACCTGATCAAATCGGGGCCGTCCAGAAGATCCCTCGCGGATGGATTACCTCACTGGAATTCATGGTTCCAGAAGACGACTCAGTGCCCAAGCCGTTGCCATTGGATGGATCGCGGGCGAGTTAGAAGTAGACTTCGCCGCTGGAGCGATCACTGCCTACATTGGCCGCCCACACTACTGCGTTTTGATTACTTCGCGATGTAGTGGAACTTCTGACCACCAATATCTGCAGCCAAGATGAGTCCACTGTTGTCACTTGTGAACACAGCAACGCCATGATTGTAATCAGCTATTGACGAATCTCCGCCCTTACCAGCAACTGCGGCGGCGGATGCCTGGCCCGTAAACTGATTATTGGTGAACTTATCAAAGGCGAACTGACTCTGGAAGAAGATGATTTCCGAGAACGTCTGGCCGCCAACCTGCGGTCCAACCGTCACGCTCGTGGCCCGAACATAGCCCACAAGCGAGCCCCCCTGAAAGACCTCGCCGCGGCCATCCGACACGCCAATTCCGAGCGCCCCCTTTGTGATTTTTGGAAAGACTGCGTATGCGAATGCCGAGTCGAAAAACTTCGAGGCTTTTGGATCGTTCTGAAAGCTCGCCACAGTTCGAGCCGCCGCATCAGCGCTGTCAAGCCTGGCGCCTGCAGTGGAAGGCGCGACCGATTCATCGGACGAGCAGCCCGCGCCGAGCATTGAAATCGCAACGAATATGCTGAACAACGCACAACAGTGAATACGCATGGGGATGAACCTTATTGAAAGAGGAAACAAGTCGAATAACTCAGCGGGCACCATAGCAGTTAGTGAGTTCGCATTCGCATTGCGTCCGCTTGCCACTCTTGAAGCCGCGTATCCGACTCCGGCCCCTCAGCTGCAACATACAGCAAGGACGACACAGCACCGGTACGCCGAGCCATCGACAGCCGTTCCACGGGCAGGAAAGGATTACGATGATTGTCCTCTGTATTCTCGATCTGCCACGTCGTGCGGACAATCGTCCCGGCAGGCAAATATCGTGGTGATTCAAACATGTAAGGGAGTCGCCAGTGCGGGTCGTAGTCGGGCACATCAAGAAGAACAACTTCGCCTTCCCCAGGGATATCGGCTGCGATGCGAATGGAAACACACACGCCAAGCGCCCGCGGCAACGCTCCTATGGCTTCTACGTCTTCCGGTATGACGTACTCGTCCGCAACGCGCTGAGACTCGCCCGCTGGAATATCGACTCGGCGCACCATAGACAAGAGCGACCGAACAGGACGCGACTCCTCATCCGTTGCAAACACCAGGCCGACAGACTCCCGCAACTCATGAGGCCGTCCGGTCGGGCGAAAGTGGACCTCCATGACAAGATCAGAATGTGGCGGAATCAACCAGTGATACCCCTGTGGCAATCTACACACTCGGCTCCCAACACCAGTTCCACCACACTGGCCACTTGAATGATCACGCACATCCCCGGTCATATATGACCCAACGATATCGTCACGCTGATCATTCCAGAGCGCTGCGCCAGTGTCATCAGCAAGGTATGTCACCGCATGAACAGCTCTGGGAGCCGAACACCGGTGGACGATGGACTGCACACGCAGCGGAGCTTCATTGAGAATTGGCAGTACGAAGGTCCACTTGTCCCTGTCCCGCCTGCCCCAGTTCACATCGCCCTCTGCTGGCACAGTCCACGCCTCCGGCATGGTGAGCACGAGATCGACCTCCTGCACCTTCGTTTCGGGAACTCTTGCAGTTGTCTTGTCATCGCCATTGAGATGCCCGCTCGCCGCCCACGCTTGCAGTGCGGCCAATTCCTGAGGGCTCAGGCCACGATGATCACGCAGTTCTACCTCGCCTGGTCGTGGAAGCCACGGCGGCATGATGTGTTGGCTCGTTACTTCAGCGACAAATGCTGCTCGAGGGGCCACGTCTTCGTATCTCGCCAGAGAAAACGGTGCTGGTCCATTGGTGTGGTGGCAGGACACGCAGTGCGTCTGCATAATCTCGCGGACCGGATGGGCCCACGTCGGCGGCGGCGATCCACTGCCCACCTGTCCGCCGCATATCAGAGTTGCAATCGCGGCGAGAGACATCATTGATTCTGTTCCAAGAAACACCCGAGCGGCTGACGGTATGGGGGGTCGACCCGCTCGCCATTAAGCGTCTTGGAGATAGCGTCTCGCCCCCAGTGCTTGGTCGCGCGGTCTCTTCGGTTTCCAAGCGACGCATAGAGGTTATTGATACGTCCCTGGTATGTGGTGCGAAGCGTCCCATCTTGAGCAGCCGCGAGCACCACAAGTTCAGGAGTGACCGTTGCGTCCATGATTTGAACGAGCGTTTGCTCGCGATCAAGCAACACCGTGGCCGTAATGCCAAACTCGCGGGCATGAGCCGCCGCCCCACCAGCCGTCACGTCTCTCCGAGCATGCACAAGATAAAACCGACCACCACCGGCAAGTGTTAGTTGATGCAGCCGCTCAATCTCAGGCGCAATCGCATTGGCTATTGGGCAGTCGGGGCTCGAAAAAAGAAGTACCACAACCTCATCGCCGTGCGCGGCAAGTGGCACATGCTGAGCGCCGTGCGTATCGGGCAGGGACACCACTCGATGGCCGCCGCTACATCCAACGCACACGAACACCGCAGACACAATCAACACAAATGACTTCATGCGAAGATTCAGGGCGTCGCGCACACAGTGTCGGCGTAGTACTGGCAGTTGGCATCCCAGTTATCACAGCAGTACTCGTAACCAGGTGTTGTATGAACACAGTTGCATACTGCAGGTGGAATCATATTGTCGGCGCATGCTTGGCATCCGCCACCGCCACCTTGCTCGATGTTACTGACGACAGGATTGCCATACCAGCATCCCTGGACCCAGGGGAATCCTGACGAATCAAGCTCATAGGAAATCGAGTGGTAGTGATAACCATGTTGCCCATCCGTGTGGCCGTTGCACGCATCGAGCGCGCCACTTCCGGTGACGTCCTTGGCGAAGAGCCCGGCGTCTTCATAGGGTCCGTAGTTTGGGAAGCCGTCAATGGCATACCCAACAACGCCCGAGTGCCCCGTATCGCCGCTGCTGTACGACCAACTTGGCGCTTGGTGATAGTGATATCGACCATCAACCGACGGATGCCCGTTGAAATCATCCATGCAAATCGTACTTGGCGCATCAACGCCACCAGCGTCGTACGGGTTGTAGAACGCCACGCCATTCAGGCTCACGGCGACCTTGCCCATCGTGTCCAGATAGACCAAGCCGCTTGTGTTTCCGACAACTGGCTTCAGTGGAATCTGCCACGTGTCATTCAGCGCACTTGGCAAATTGGGGTTGTAGCAGCCGGTGGACCCGTCGAATGGTCCCATGACGTGATTCGCTAGGCCACTACCGGTGATCGTTGCCATGCCCGCTGCATAGTCAAGCGTGACTGACATGTTGTCATCAAACGGATGACATGGACGCATCCATTCTTCGAGCACAAGCAGTAATTCCGGTACGCCCGTAAGCCCGTCACCGTCAACATCAAATCCGCCGCTGCCACCCCAGTCACTAATGACGAGCAAGATGTCCTTGGTGTTCACGCTGCCATCTTGAGTGGCGTCACCGTCGCATCCGAGCCGCGTGAGTGAATCGGCACCGGCCGTCGCCACCAGTGTTGCCATGGCCATACTGGCCACAATTGTTCGCATCCGCATGTCAGCTCCCTTGCCTCGCGTGTTCTTCACTCGCCTCATGGCCAATGCCCACCCTCTACTGTGACGTCATACGGCCGCCAACCCAAGCGATATCCCCCATGGAACCACCTGTTTTTCACAGATACAGTCCAGTATTGTGCCAGGCTGTGACCATCACCCTTGAAACCATCGTGCATGACATCGAACGCCTCGCCGGCGATGATGCCTGTAATTCGGATGCCCTTATCCGAATTGCAGCTGAGTACATGCTCGCGTGCGACACACCCCATTACGACACCGAGCCACTCATTCCCGAACTCGGGGCCCGACTGAGGCAAGGCGATCGCGATGCCAAAGCATCTCGCCAACGGCAGGGCGCGTTCTATACGCCGCCGATTCTCGTGGGCTTTATTCTTGACCACACGCTTACGCCGTGGCATGCGGCACACCCGGACCGCACGCCGATCGTACTGGACCCCTCCTGCGGCACGGGTCGATTTCTTCTTGCAGCCGGCGAGCGACTCGTGGAACACCGCCAGGCGAGCACTGGAGAATGTGCGTTGGCGGCATGGCAACATGTCGGTCCGCATCTACTCGGTCTCGATAGCGACCCCATCGCCACAGCATGGCTCACGGCCCGGCTCACCTCACTCGCCGGAGGAGATTGTGATGCAGCACGTGGCATTCGAACTCTTGATGCATTGAGCCCCGAGGGCATCCCCGCATGCAAAGCGGACATCGTAGTTGGCAACCCGCCATTTGGTTCGCCGCTCAAGTCCGCCTCGGATGCAGAATCGGCCCGTGCCGCCGCCCGCAGCTTTGGTCGACCAGTCGGACGGTATACCGACCTTGCCGCCATCTTCCTAGGGCTTGCGAGAACTGCGATCACCAAGCAGGGCTACCTTGGCATGGTTCAACCACTCTCCATGCTCGCTGCCCGTGACGCCGCTCCTATTCGCGCAGCCCTCCGAGAAGTCTGCACACTCACTACAGCGTGGGCGAGCGGACGACACGTCTTCGACGCAAGCGTCTACACCTGTGCCCTGGTATTCAAACACAACGCCCCCGCCGACACCTTCCATGTTGAACGGTATCGCGACCTGCCCATTCAACCGTGCCCTCCCATCACGATCAGCGCAACTGATGACTCATGGGCGTCACTTGCAACAGCCGCGATTGGGTTTCCTGACGTACCACCACATCAGACCGGTGGAACACTTGGCGACATCTGCCAAGCCACGGCGGACTTTCGCGATCAGTACTACGGACTCAAACCGGCCATCGAAGAGTGCGGCGACCCAATCGACGAAGACGTCGTGCCTGTTGTCACCACGGGCGTGCTCGACGCCGCACGTTGCCACTGGGGGCACCGACCGATACGACTCTTTGGCCAGGAATGGTCCAAGCCGGGCATTCGAATACCGGCTCTTTCTGAGTCGATGCGATCGTGGGCTACGACGCGACTCGTGCCGAAGATAATGCTTCCAACCCAAACCCGCACGCTCGAGCCCGTACTCGACATAACCGGGCATTGGCTACCGAGCGTTCCCATCATCACGATCACGACCACGCGCCCAGATGACCTCGCCCGCATCGGCGCGGTGCTCGCCTGCCCGCTTATTTCACTTGTGGCCATTCACCGGTTCCTTGGCACTGCCCGCAATCCAAAGGCCATCAAACTCTCGGCTCGCGATGTGCTCATGCTGCCCACTCCCGCGGACACGGACGCGTGGGATGCTGGAGCCGACTCGTTCCGACTCGCTCAAGAAGCGGTAACACAAGAACAGTGTGACGAGCATCTCGCAGACTGCGCTGCCCACATGAGTACCGCGTATGCCGTCAAAAAGGCAATCGGCCCACAGTAGTGGACCGATCGACTTTCTCTCCTCCCAGAAGAATACGTTTCTCGGCTCAGACGCATGGCCCCCAGTTGGCGAGCAGAACGAGAATATCGTTCACACCGACCACGCCATCACCATCGATGTCACCTTCACACCACGGGGCGCACTTGGTTGTGCCACAGTGACCTTCACTCCACTGGCCATGCACTGAATCGCACTTGTCTGGCATCAACATGAGGCATCCGCCGTTGACGCAGCATGCGCCAACTTTCCCACCAACACCACACTCAACATCAGCACACACGGTGTGCGGACCCTGCCAGTCGCCTCCTTCGAGATAACACTGCACTTCATGGATCTCTACGCACGCCATGCCGACTGGCACTTCGAAGCAGCAGGCTCCATACGCTGAATTCTCTTCGCATACCACGTTTTCGCAGTACATCCCAGCATTCCACTGGCCGCCTCCTGCAAGGCAAGACTTCTGGTTAATCATGAAACACTCAAACTCAATACAGCAGGCTGCATCAGGAGTACCGCCACACGCACTGGCACAATCGCTTCCTTTGCCTTGCCATTTTCCACCACCGGCAAGGCAGTGATCTTCAGACAGCATGCCGCATCCACTGTCAGCAAAGCAGCACGCGCCCAATCCGGTCGCAATGCACTGCACGGTGTCGCATGTTGCATCGGGTATCCACACGCCACCCTCAGCCTCGCAGTGAGTCTGGGTCAACATGTGACACGCGTCGCCAACACAACAGGCCGACTCCGGTGGCTCGCCCCCAAACGCCGCAGCGGTCGTCAGTGAAAGAGCCAGAACAATGAATCGTGTTGCACTACGCATGGAATCTATCCTCAAAAACCCGATAATGATTCGACCACAAATCACCATCAAGCACAAGCATGTATTTTGAATCGCTCTCCCCTAATCGCGATGCAGGAACTCAGCGGGTCCCAAACATACGATCGCCCGCATCTCCAAGGCCAGGGAGGATATATCCGAGATCATTCAGTTCACGATCAAGGGCTGCCGTATAGATCAACACGCGATCATCGGCTGCTTCCATTGCTCGCACTCCCTCAGGAGCGGCCACTAGGCAAATCATGCGAACGTCTTCGCAGCCGTGCTCGCGAAGCACGTTGACCGCGGCCGCGGCCGAACCGCCGGTTGCGAGCATTGGGTCAACAAGAAACACGGGTCCCTTGTCCACATCCTCGGGCAACTTGATGTAATAACTCACCGGGTCGAGCGACGCTTCGTCTCGATACAGCCCAATATGACCAACGCTAGCCTCAGGCATCAATGACATCACGCCATCTGCAAGACCCATGCCAGCTCGAAGGATGGGGACAATTGTCACGGGCGCGGCAAGGCGGAATGCACGCACCGTTTCAAGTGGAGTCTCTACGTCCTCGGCGCGAATCGGCAAGTCACGACTCGCCTGAAATACCATCAGGCCAGCAACCTCTGCAACAAGTGATCGAAAGTGACCGGCCTTGGTTTTGCGATCCCGAATACGAGCCAACTTGTCTTGAATAAGCGGGTGTTCGAGCACGTGTAGATTGGGGTGTTCTGGATGAGGCATACCACAGACTATAGATCGTCTCATCTCAGTCTGACATTTCAACCTCATCAACGCTGTCACGAAGTCCCGTCTTGCCTTGAATCATACGCAAAAATCGAGTGCGTTCCACACTACTCAGCAAGAGGAACCATGCCGCGGTGCCATACAACGCGCCATAACTGGCCATACCAGTGGCAAGATCAATCAGGCCCCAAGCTTCGCCAGGCGCCCGCATGAGTGGAACCCACTGCGGCCAAATGAGCGCCGGAGACAAGACAAGGGCCAACACCAGCGGGCGTAGGGTTGGGCGAAGGAATGC
>JABJQE010000325.1 GCA_018663565.1 Phycisphaerae bacterium | reverse complement strand
TCGCTCCAGGGGATACTGGCACGATTACCGCCACGTCGGGTCAAGATGCAGCGCTCCTGCGTGCCATGGGACTCCGTGAAGGCGTTGAAGTCACCGTCAGGCGGATTGGCGAACCGTGCATTGTGGATGCTGGCAACACTCGGCTTGGACTCGCTAGTGCCATGAGTGGCGTGGTTGAAGTCACAACGCCTTCCTGAAACATCGCTCATGCAATCGCCTGATCCCACACGAGCAGCAGGCTCAACGTCCAACCTCGCCGGCAAGACCATCGCTCTGGTGGGCCAACCTAATGTTGGCAAGACCACCCTCTTCAATAAGCTCTGTGGACTTCGATCGCATACAGCCAACATCCCGGGCAGCACAGCCGATGCTCAGATCGGTCGCTGGGCGAAAAACCGGCTTGTCGATCTTCCCGGCACCTACTCGATCAATCTCGATCAGCCAGAAGCGGCCGTCGTCCATGACTGCTTGAGCAGCGATAGCACCGAAGCATTCCGCCCGGATGTCGTCCTACTCGTACTTGATGCATCAAACCTCTGCCGCGGCCTGCACCTTGCAGTCGAGATACTCACCCTTGGACTGCCGTGCGTCGTCGCGCTCAATATGACTGACGTCGCGCGTAAACGTGGATTCGAAATTGACGCCACAAAGCTCACATCATGGCTCGGGTGCGAAGTCGTCTCTACCAGCGCACGATGTGGCGATGGCACTGAGAATCTCGCTGCCGCCATTACGCGAGCACGCAGAAGTGAAGTCGCACTACCCAATGCCGATGATGCTGTCATCTGCAACCAGTGGATTGATGGGGTCATCAGAGAAAGCACGCCGCACATCCCCGCCCACACCAGCGATCGACTGAGTGATCGACTCGATCTCGCCTTCACGCATCCTATGCTCGGCGTTGTTGTCTTTGGTCTCATCATGGCCGGACTTTTTTGGACCATCTTTGCATTCGCCGCGGTGCCGATGGACCTCATTGACACGATCTTCGGGCACATCGGTGGATGGCTCACGGACGTGCTGCCCGAGGGCGATATTCGCGACCTCTTAGTGGATGGCATCGTGGGCGGACTAGCTGGCACCGTTGTGTTTCTTCCGCAGATCCTGCTGCTGTTCTTCCTGATTGCATTGCTTGAAGACACGGGCTACCTCGCCCGCGCTGCCTTTGTTATGGATCGTGTACTGCGGCACTTCGGCCTTCCAGGGCAGGCCTTTGTGCCGATGCTCTCGGCCCATGCGTGTGCGATTCCGGCCATTATGTCTGCACGATTGGTGCCTGACCGTCGTGACCGACTGGCCGTCATCTTGACGGCGCCCTTTCTGTCATGTTCGGCCAGACTTCCCGTGTATGTGCTGCTCATCGGCGTCATGTTTGCAGACGAGCCAATGCTCGCCGGGCTCGTCTTTGCCGGCTGCTATGCGCTTGGAATCTTCGCCGCGCTCGCATCCGCTTGGCTCGCTCGGCGAACCCTGCTTCCCGGCACCGCTCGTCCAATGGTAATTGAACTCCCCCAGTACCAATGGCCCTCCATCACCGCCGCGCTACTCACCTGCTGGGATCGCGGCTGGCTCTTCCTTCGTAAGGCCGGCACCGTGATCTTGGGCATGGTCATCGTGCTCTGGTGGTTGAGCGCCTATCCCAAGCCCCCCGCCGACATCTCGCCTACTCCAACTCAAGGGATTGTCGAAGTGAGCGCGACCTCCAGTCCATCTCCGATGGCCTACTCCTTCGCCGGGCGCATCGGACAAGCGGTGCAGCCTGTTTTTGACCCGCTTGGCTGGGACTGGCAACTCACCGTTGGTGTCATGACATCCTTCGCCGCCCGAGAGGTCTTTGTCTCGACCATGGCCGTGCTCGTTGGTGGCGGCGACGAGGATGATCCTGAAATACTTAACCGCATTGCCCACGCCAAACAAGATGATGGCCGCCCGATGCTGACCTCAGCCACCGCTGCGAGCCTGCTGATCTTCTTCGTGCTCGCCATGCAGTGTCTGCCAACACTTGCTGTGACGGCACGTGAAGCGGGTGGATGGAAGTGGGCCCTGCTTCAATTCGGGTGGATGACAGTTGTCGCATGGATCGGCGCATGGATCGCCTTCCAAGTTGTTCTGGCCACAGGATCAATCTGATGCCATGGTCGTCATGGCAATTTTGGATCGTGAGCCTCGTCGCGTGCGGCGCGATCATCATCCTGCTCCGCCCTGTATTGCCACTGGTATGGGGACAAAAAAGACCACGAATATCCTCAAAAAGAGCTCAGCTCACGCTTGAGGGTCGACAAGTGAGCCGATCTCGACGATCCTCCAAGCCGTCATGATTCGAACGGATGCCACCATTGCAATTGTCGGGGCTGGAGCCATGGGCTCAGCCATTGCCATGGGCGCTCACCGCGCAGGCCGCAACGTCACAGCACTCGCAAGCCGACACCATGACCGCGTACGCGGGCTTGCCAAAGAACTTGGGGCGGTGCTCGTCACCGAGGCCGCTGACATCATTGAGCAAGCGGATGTCATTCTGCTGTGCGTACCAGACGATGCAATCGCGCCGGTGGCCGGAACACTCAAGGAGGTCGCCGACAAACTCATTGTGCATACCGCTGGTGCGAAGGGTCTCGCCGTGCTCGATGTAGCGGCCGCGCGCGGCGCCTGCACCGGATCACTTCATCCGGTCATGGTGGTTGCCGCTGGTGGTCGCGGGCACGAAGCTCTACAAGGAGCCACTGCCGCTATTGACGGCAATGATCCCGCCTGCGCGTGGTTGACCGAATTTGCCCGGGACCTTCAGATGGAACCTGTGACGATCCCAGCTGAGCACCGTGCGTTGTACCACCTGTCTGCGGCCATGGTGGGCGGGCTCATGACAGGGCTCCTCGCCTCAGCAGTCGATCTCTGGGGCGTTCTTGGCCTTGACCGTTCAACGGCCGCCACGGCCATGGGTCGCATGGTGCAAGAAGCCGGGCGAAACCTTGAACGACTCGGTGTTCCCGAAGCAGTCATGGGGCCAGCCATTCGAGGCGACGCAGGAACCATTGAACAGCACCTGCAAGTGCTCGCAATTGAAGCGCCACAACTTGTTCCGCTCTACCGCGTACTCGTTGAACGCTGCCTACCCTATGGCCAGGAACGCGGCGTCCTGAGTGATGAGCATGTGCAGGCCATCACAGATGTGCTTCATGGACAGAAATCGCCCTTGCCTGATGGCTGACCAAACTGATCAACAAGACTCCGAACGTCGGATCGCAAGCGTTGCATCATGGCCGTCGAGGTATTCCTCACGATAGGCCACTTGATCACTCCGCTCAAGTGCCCACTCATACCACGCAGAGAATTCCAATCGCCGCGCCGGACCGAGTTCCTTCTCACTCCATTGCGTTTCCGGTCGGTCCGAAAGAAAGTTGAACACAAGCCCGACATCACACGCAGACCATGCGCGTGCCAGAACACGCTGCACCAATGCATCGTCCATTGTGTTAAGCGTGCCAGAGAGCACCACCCAATCAAATCGGTCGTCAAGTTCCCACTCCTGCGAGAGATCAACAACCCGAAACTGGGCCCATGGCGGCGAGTCCGACTCGGCATGGTGCACCTGGGCCTCTAAAGCGTCAAGACCAAGATAGGCAATTGGTTGGTCATTGCAGGCATCAAGCCACCGAGCGAATGCGCCGTCTCCACACCCAAGATCAAGTACACGTTGGCCGGAAAATCCGCCAGCCATGTCGCAAATCACACTGAACCGAAGCGATTGTGTTTCAGGTGACCCCCACAATGTTGCGGAGAACCCTGCCCCATGTTTGGCGACCGCCGCCCGATAGGCATCAAGGTGTCGACCTTGGTTCACCTACAAGCCCATGTGCTTTCGAAAGGCGGCGAGCACCTTATCAGGACCAACATAGGTGCCCTTGTGATAACTGCTCTCGACCGTATCGTCATCACCATCAACCCACACCAAATTCGGAATGCCACGGTCGCCATACTTCTTCTTCAGCCCACTAGAGTCCCTACGTTCAAACGGAACTGCGGGGAAGGGCATCTTGTAGTCCTTGAGATACTGCGCCATCTGAGCCTTGGCACGATCACTACTAACCATGACGATCATGAAGTCGCGTTTGCCGGCATTCTGGTTATAGAAATCAACGAGTTTCGGTGTGAAACGGCGACATGGACCACACCATTTGGCGGTGAAGTACAACAGCACGTCTGGCGTATCAGCAAGAATACTTGAAGAGACTTCGCGGCCATCTGCATCAACAAGCGTTGGGCCAATCATCTTGATCAGATCTGCGTGATATGACCCCGCCGTGGAAATCTCTGTGAGTTCCGGTGGGCTCAGATCTTTGACGGGCCGCGCAAAGGCTTCCTTTGCGCACTTTGTCATGTCGAAGGCCTTTGGCAAAAACTTCTTTACCGTCGCTTCTTTCAGCGAGAGTGAGACAATGCCGGCAATCGAATGCTCCTCGATCACGTGAGCAATCTTGATTGGACCCACCGCCTTCCAGTCGGTGTATTTCCGCTCAACCGTGATCAATCGGCCAGACTCGCCAGGCCGGGCGTACTCAAATCGACTCAGTAGACCGGTTTCCACATCAAAGTAGGCGTACCACGAACGCCCTTTATACGGCACCATGATGAGACGCCAATGCGGACGCCCAAGAACTGGCACCTTGCTTGAAACAACCGAAATCCGCACGTACCGATCGAGGTGAAGCCATGCGGTTGGGTCGTGCTCCATGCGAAGTTGAAGACTGACAATTCCAGGCGCGGGGAAGCACTCACCTGCTGCGTCTTCGAGCCATACGTCTTCGCCATTTGATCCCTGCCCCTCATGCCAAGCAGACCCCTTCATGGTCATATCGAGCATAAAGGCGCCACCAGGTTTCGCCTTGACCTGCATGAATCCAGAGTCGCTGCCAATCGACCAGTCGTACTGACGATCGAGCCCCTCGAGCGATTCATAGGCAACTTCGCCGCCGGTCGCTTCAATAAAGGCATTAAGAACCGCGGCCACCTCGGGCATGACTGGTTTGTCTGCCGCGACTGGCTGAGCGGTAGGTGCACCACCCGGCTTGAGCGAGGGAACACCCTTGTCGCCTTGGGCAATCACGGGCAAGGAAAGATAAAGAGCACAGCACAAGGGCAGAACATGACGCATCTTAGGGACCTTTCTGTAACACTTGCAGTCTAGCCTTTCCCTGACGTACTGCCTACAGTCCTCCATTCATTCATTACCGAACAAGCAGAAAGTGATTCTCATATGCGAATAGAGACAGAAGACGCCTTCCGTACCATGTACAAGTCCGCCCTTGAACCAGGCGAACTTGATATCAAGACCAAGGAGCTCATGTCCATTGTGGCAGCAGTCAGCCGTCTTTGTGAGCATTGCCTTCATCACCACGTCCCACTCGCACTCCAACACGGGGCGAGCCGAGAAGAATTGCTTGAGACATTGGACATAGCCGTTCTGATGGGCGGCGGACCGGCACACGCCTTTAGCAAGATCGTTCTGAAAATCTACGATCAAGCGGCTGCGTCATAAATCGAGTGCAGGGAGCCGCACAACTCCCGACACTCCGCTGAACTATCCCTGCCTGCTAGTTGGACCAGCCAGACAGCACTGCCAAGAGATCGTCAGTATCGATGAATCCGTCGCCGTTGAGATCCCCATCACAGGGCAACTCGCATGGTCCCCATGAGGAAATGACCAGTAGGACGTCGTCCGTATTTACGACGCCATCGCCATTGGCATCACCTGTCATCGGTTCAACCGGACGCAACACGGCGGCGCGGTTGTCTTGAGCATCCCAGGCAAGTGACGTGGCAATCCAACCGCTTTCATTAACCCCGTGAGCGAATCGGAACTCCGCGCCATCCGCATTGTTGATCACAAGATCTTCGAGCAATACAAACTCGCCATCAATCCATGCGCACGCATGCTCGGTTCCAGCTCCGAGAAGAGACAATGGGGCGATGGCTCGGCCCACAATCCAACCTGATTCATTGATGTCATAGGCGAATGTTTCCCACCCGGCTGGTTCGCCAAGAAACTCCATGCCGCCCTCGATCGACCATTTCAATGCGTGAAAAGTGCTGTCCTCATTCAATCCCCACCCACATATGACACGTTGCTCGTTGATGTCGGTGGCCTGAGCGCCTCCGCCTTCAGGTGCCTCGAGTTCAATGATGTTGTCGATATTCCCGGTCGGCACAACGAAGCCTCGCATCTGTCCAGATTCCAACCTGGAAAACCCAACCACGTCATTGAGTTCGTTCAACGCAAGGCACTGCGACTCATCGCCGCCAAATGTCGGTACCTGGAGCATCTCGCCATTGATCCAAATGCATCCACGAATATTGTATGGAACCGTCCCCACGAGGCCAGCGACCGTACCGGAATCATTGATGTCCTTGGCCTGCCCATAATTACCTGCTGACCACGTTGGCACGCCAAGATCAATGGATCCATCTTCTTGCGTCCACTTGTATGGATGAAAGGCGGAGCCACTCGCCGCATTAGCATAGCCAACCACATGGCCATGGCTGTTCATGGCAAAGCCCCACGAATGACCACCAGCAGGAGCATTGAGCGGCGGAATATTGTGCATGATCTCGCCGTCCCAGTAGAACGCGTGCTGATTGAGACCATTGGGCGCTGTTCCCATGCCGCAGGCCGTGTTTGACTCGCTGACATCGTAAGCCCCGCATGGGCCGGTCCCAAAGGTTCCAATATCAACGATTTCAAACTGGGGAGCTCCCAGAACGGCGGTCGAGGTCGTCAGTCCAATTAGTGTGCAGCTCATCATGGCATTTGTCCTCATCTACTCGGGTTCGAGAATATCACAGCCCCCACCACTCACCAAGGCGAGAATTGGAATACACGTCCGCAATATATTTCTAAGCTTCGCCGGGCACATTGACCCGCGGCGTGTTTCGCCCACGCGCATGACGAACTGAGTCAATCGAATAGGTAATCACTGCTGCCCAGATGAAGGCAAATGCGATTACTCGCTCTATTCCAAAATCTTCACCGAATAAGAACACAGCCATAATCAACTGGCCAGTTGGTGCGATGTACTGCATGAGCCCAACCGTTGAAAGTCGAAGTCGCTTTGTGCATCCCGCAAAGAGGACCAATGGGACAATCGTGACGACGCCGCCAAGCAGGAGTAATGTCGACACCCACCATGGTCCAGCGATCACAGTGTTGCCATGCTCGAGGTGATCCATGCACAGCAGCACAACCATGAACGGAAACAGAAGGAGCATCTCAACAGCCAGTCCTGGCGCAGCCGCAGCCCCAACAAGTTTGCGTGTAAATCCATACAACCCGAACGACCCCGCCAAGGTCAACGAAATCCATGGCACGCCGCCAAGACGCCACGCCAATACACCAACACCGACACCTGCGAGTGCCACCGCGATCCACTGCGCTCCGCGCATACGTTCGCCAAGAAAGACCATGCCAAGGGCAACTGAGAATAGCGGGTTGATGTAATAACCCAAACTGGCCTCGCTCAGCCGGTTGTCCATCACCGCCCATATGAACACGATCCAGTTGATCGCAATCAACACCGCCGAGAGTGCCAGGATGCCAAGTACACGCTTGTCTCGAAGCGCCGCCCACCATTCGGGCAGACGACGTGTCATCCACAGAAGAATCCATAACGCTGGTAGCCCGGAGATCACTCGCCAAGCGAGCAGTTCGCCGATGGGCACATCATCAATGACCCGGTAATAGAGCGGCGTGATCGTGGCCCACCAACCAAAGCCACCGATCGCCATCAGTACACCGATGCCGGCATGGTCGTGCCCTGAGTTGTCTTTCTTGTGGCGGCCTTCCAAAGTGTGGGGAGGATATCGTGTCGACCGCAC
>JABJQE010000324.1 GCA_018663565.1 Phycisphaerae bacterium | reverse complement strand
GGTGCCGGTCCGCCCTGCGTGGGAGAACCGACCGAGAGATCCACCGCAGACCGAGGTCCGCGGGCAGACGGGGCACGCGGCTATCCGTGCCGCGTGGTGCGTGCCGCCGCCTTAGGCGAGCCATCCTTGGCTCGCGAGTACACCGGGAGTCGTCCGATCCGCCGGGTTCCGGTCGGCGGATCGGACGCTTCCGTGCAGGCGATGCCATCCTTGGCAGTGCCTGAGGCAAGATGCATCCATGCATCAGAACGCCTGTGTACGAAGTGTGTCACATGCCAGCCCGACTACTGTGACAACGAGATCAACGATCCTCCAGTGTTGATGATCGAGCACGCTGAAGCGCACGACGCGCTCGCATCATGATTTCTGATTGCTTGGCCAGTTTCTCGTCGCGCTGACGAGCCCATCGTTCGGGGTCGCGTAGTTCGAGGTGGTCCTTCACCCCAAGCAGCATGACTGACGAGCCAAGAGAAGCTTGTGTAAGAAGACGCTCCGGAATTCGGATGCGACCAGATTTGTCCATTTCGACTCGACTCGCCTGCGAGTACAGCAGTTCCTCGAACTCGAGTAGGTCTTCGTCGGGCAGTAGCGAGGCCTCGGAGGCCGCGGCCATCTGTTCGAAGAGCCGCTCCGGCCAGAGCCAGAGCGTGTCGGTGCTGCCTGGAGCAACGTAGAACGCCGTTCCGTGCTGAACGGCTTCGAGCCCAGCACGGACCTCTGCCGGAATCGCAAGGCGCGACTTGGCATCGATCGTGTGCTCGTACTCGCCTGTAAACAGCAAAAGTCATTCCTTGCGGCATTCCCTGATGTGGCCGATAGATCACCCACCGTGATCGCACGTGGCCGAATGGGTCTAGTATCCCTGTCGGCTGGGACACTAACCCACTATGCCCCACTTCACAACACATCTCATGATTTTTTGCCCCATTTTGCCACAACCGGGACGATTGGACCAATTGCACCCGAACATATCCCGAACTTTGCCCCGGCTTATACACAAGGGATGCAGGATTTTCGTGGCATCGCCTCAGTCCGGGCGCACACTAGAGAGCTTGGCATTGGGGCCGAGCCCGCTTTCTGTTCGGAGTCGCCACCATGGACGGTCCTGCGATCGATCCTGCCATCGCACTACATATGCCTCAGCATCCATTCTTGCTTACCGCAAGCGTCGGTGATGAGCGAACTGGCCTCGTGACGACCTGGGCCCAGCAGTGCAGCTCAAGCCCCCTGCTCATCACCGTTGCCATCGAACGCGGCACGGAAATCGAGCCGCTCATTCGAGATAGCCGCACCTTTGCCCTCACCGCCCTCGATCCACACGATCGACTGATCCCCCGTCGTTTCAATCCACCGCCGCCACGAAACGAAGATCCCTTTGTTGGCATGCGGCTGCTCACAGCTGTCACAGGATGCCCCATCCTCAAGCGAGGCCAATACTGGCTCGACTGCGAACTCGTAGGACATCTCGCCCCGGATGCATCCCACCGCATTTACATCGGTCAGGTCGTGGCCACCGGACTTGGCGAAGCGGCAATCACCGAGGACTCCGCCCACGAATTGGCAGCGGTCATCGCGTCCAACTAAGCACCACTCCTTTCGTACCATAGACAGCCATGAGTGAGTCCCCGCCCACTGCGGTACCGTCCGCCAATAGACTAAGCCTGTGCTATGAAACAGAAGCACACAAACTCGGCCCACCACCTGTCGACATTCTTGACGCCCACACCCACCTCCGGGGCGAAGACTCCGTCCGCGTGTACCAGCGTGTTGCCGAGCACTATGGCGTCACGCACACATGGTCGATGACGCCACTTGAACAGGTATCAGAAGTGCGGCATGTCCTTGGTTCGGCCGTGCAGTTCATTGCCCAACCTGACTTTCGCGCAGACAATCTGCTGCATGCCATGGGCGATGGCTTCCTCGAACGCATTGATGCCTTTCATAGCGAAGGCGCTCACCTTGTGAAATTCTGGGCGGCGCCGCGGGCCCGTGACCTTGGCCGCAAGGCCGGCGACCCAAACCTCATGATGCTCGATGGCCCGCACAGGCAACGGCAAATGGAACGTACGTGCGAACTCGGCATGGGAATCATGACGCATATTGGCGATCCCGACACGTGGTTTGCAACACACTACGCAGATGCATCTGCCTATGGCGACAAGGCCTCCCAGTACGAATCCTTTGAGCGAGCCATGGAGCAATTTGATGTGCCGTGGCTTGCAGCGCACTTCGGCGGTTGGCCTGAAGACCTTGGCTTTCTTGACGGCCTTCTCACCCGGCATCCCAAATTACATCTCGACACGAGTGCTACCAAGTGGATGGTGAGAGAACTCTCGCGGCACAGCCCAGAAGAATTCAATGCATTCCTCGACCGGTGGTCCGGGCGCATCTTATTCGGATCAGACATCGTAGTGCAGGGCGACCACCTCGTACAAGATGACAAGGGCGGACGAACCGGTCAGGCTTCGTCAGCTGATGAGGCCTATGACTTGTACGCAAGCAGGTATTGGGCGCTGCGCACATTGTTCGAAACGTCCTATGACGGCCCATCGCCAATTGCTGATCCTGATCTAGCGTTGGCACACCCTGACCAATTCGGACCGACCGACGCGCCAACCCTCACTGGCAAGCAGCTGCCTCTCAATACGCTTCGCATGGTGTACCGCGATGCCGCGATTGGACTCAGTGCGTTGCTGCGAGAATAGTCGCATCAAGATCGTGATCGTCGTCACGATGCCATGACTGAAGCACGGCCGCTCGATCCTCGCCGCCTTCTGCATGGCTCTGGCTAATCCATCGAACGACTTCGTCTGTGTGTCCGTCGGCTGAAATCAATACGCCACCGCGCCCGGCAAGCCAGTCGCACGCTGGGTGACCACATGGCACCACAATATTCGCCCCCGCCGCCCAGGCTGCTATCGCCGGGCGTGCTGGCGAGACACACCTCGATGACATGAGTGGCATCACACACAACGCGATGTCTCCAGACGCCCAGTGCAAGGCGTCGAGTTGACAACACGACACATCCGAAAGCCCCATGTCTGCGAACATTTGGCATCC
>JABJQE010000323.1 GCA_018663565.1 Phycisphaerae bacterium | reverse complement strand
CTGTGACGATCAATCCATGACAACGGCCGCGCGAGCGCTTGCAGAATGCGGCGGCGGACTGTGCGTAGCTCTCGGTGAGCAGATACTCGCGTTGCTCGAACTTCCCATTGCTGGGCTAATGTCGAACGAAGATCCAATGTCTCTCATTGAAACCGAACACGCACTCTACGCGGCCGCCGCTTCAATTGGGTCATCATTTGACAACCCATTCATGCCACTGAGCTTTCTGCCGCTGAGCGTCATTCCTCACCTCAAGATTTCCAATCTTGGCCTCGTCGATGTCGATGCCTTTAAGGTTGTGACGCTCGACCTGTAGCACAGCCCCATGAAACCCTTGATGCTGGTGTTTCCTGTCGACGCAGTTCACCAGTGGCAAGGCGGCTAGCACGCGTCCCCTGCGTGCAAGTAGACACTCCTGTATGGAGATTCTCTTCTGCCCCTATCATCCAACGACATGACAGACATTACGCACACACACCTTGACGCGGGGACATTTCATTACATCGTCCGCGGAATCATTCGAGACGGCGAGTACCTGCTTCTATGCAAGCAGCGAAATGACACCTATACGTTTCTTCCTGGCGGCCACGTCGAGTTTGGCGAGTCGGCAACCACCGCGTTAGCCCGAGAAGTTCACGAAGAGCTCGGGGTTCACGCCACGGTCGGACAATTCGTTGGTGCTCTTGAGAACGGATGGGATGGCCAGTTCGAGATTTCACTGTTCTTTGAGATGAATGACCACGATCTGAGCGCCAGTTCAACCCCGCAGCCCGCCTCTGACGCAGAGGCGCACCTTGAATTTGTGTGGGTCAACCGGACTCAACTCGCCGAGGCAAATATCATGCCCGCCATGCTGAGTGAATGGCTGGACCACGGCGGCTGGGGTTCAACGCTGTAGTCTAGTTCGACTATCCTTGGGCACGGAGAAGTTGGCGGCATATGAACACTGAGAATTGCAGCGGCCTGCAGCGACATATTGGCGGCCTCGGTCTGTTATTCATGTCGCTTGGGGCGATGATTGGCAGCGGCTGGCTCTTCGCGAGCATGTACGCAGCAAAGATCGCCGGACCCGCGGCAATCATCAGCTGGATCATCGGCGCGACGATCATGGGTGTGATTGCCCTGGCCTTCGCCGAACTTGGCGCCATGCTGCCCATTGCAGGCGGCCTATCGCGATACCCGCACATCACCTTCGGCGGCACCATGAGCTTTGTGTGCAGTTGGGTCTGCTGGCTTGGATACGTGGCAGTCGCGCCAATTGAAACCATGGCGATTCTTGAGTATCTCGGCAACTTGGTGCCGTGGCTCACAACCGTCGACGGCACGCACCGCTCTCTGTCTCTTGCCGGAACAGGCATCGCTGCAGGCATCTTGCTGGTGCTCACAATTGTCAACACATTCGGCGTAAAGTGGCTCGCCGAGTCCAACACATGGATCACGTGGTGGAAGATTGCTGTGCCTGTCGGAACCGCTGCGGTCTTGATTGCATACAGTTTTGAGCCCGCCAACTTCACCAGTAGCGGCTTTGCACCAAGCGGACTGACCGGTATCTTTGCCGCCGTCTCGCTTGGCGGCGTCGCAGTCTCGCTACTTGGCTTTCGAATCGTCATTGAAATGGCCGGAGAGTCCAAGAATCCACAGCGCGATGTACCGCGTGCCATCATTGGGTCGATTGTCCTTGCGACATCGATTTACATCCTCCTGCAGTGCGCATTCATTGGCGTTGTGCCAGCAGAGACGCTGCATGACGGCGGGTGGGCGAATGTTGTTCTGAGCGGGCCGTCTGGACCGTTTGCAGCATTCGCCGCAGTACTCGGATTGCAGTGGCTCGCGGTGGTGCTGTACATCGATTCAACCGTCTCTCCATTTGGCACTGCGCTTATCTACACCACCGGCACATCACGGATCCTGCTCGCGATGGCCAGTAACCGCAATATCCCAAGGTGGTTCGGACGCATTGTCGGCCGCGGCATTCCACTCAATGCGCTCCTGGTCAATCTGGTCGCAGGATGGATCCTGCTCGCCCCGCTACCTGCATGGAGCCTGCTGGCCGGAATCATCGCATCCTCCACCATGCTTGCTGGTGGCATTGGCGTACTGGGGCTTGCCGTACTGCGGCGGCGGTACCCCGAATTGCCCAGGCCACTCAAACTCCCGTTCGCGATGTTCATGTGCCTGCTTGGTTTCTCGTTCTCATCCTTGGTGGTCTTCTGGGCCGGATGGGAAGCCAATCGGACAATTGTGATTGTGCTGCTCGTGGGGATCGCCTTGCTCGCTATTGCAGTGCCGCAAATGAAAGTCAAGCGGTCTGAGCTTCACATCTCACACAGCTTATGGCTCATCCCCTATCTCGGGGTGCTCTTCACAGCAAGTTGGCTCAGTGACTACGAGGGCGGGCGAGCCCTGATTTCCTCGCCATGGAGCGACATCTTCATCTTTGCCTGGACCTTCCTTATGGGATGGATTGCCATTCTCACGGCACTGCCCCGCCAGCGGAGCCTGCCTCTCATGGCAGCAGCCTTTGAGGAAGTCAAAGAGGTTCATGGGGGAGTCTGCTTGATAGACGCAAAGGAATACGCGATCGAACACGAGCTGTAGCAGATGTTGAAGCCTAGGCCTCGAGCTCGGACCAGCGAGCATAGAGCGTCTCGACATGGGTCTGCGCCCTCGAGAGTTCTTCAAATATCTTCGCGGCCTGAACGTGATCGTTCGCGAGCGATGGATCTGCTGAAGCTTCTTCTAGTTTCCCTACAGCACGTTCAGCCTCCAAGATGGCTGCCTCCATGCCCTGATACTCTCGCTCGTCCTTGTACGAACGCTTCTTCCGATGCGGCTTCGCTGGCGCGGTCTTGATGGGCGAAGGCGCTTGCTCGCTCCTTGCAGACACTTCTTGTGCGCCGCGATAATCAATCCACTGCTCAAACGTCTGAAACTCTTTGATTCCGCCCCGATCGTCAAGGCCCACGTATTCGGTCGCTACACGTTCAAGCATAAAGCGGTCATGCGTCACGAGCACAATGGCTCCGGGGAACTCCAGCAGCGCCTCTTCAAGTACTTCAAGAGAGGGTATATCAAGGTCATTTGTCGGCTCATCGAGCAGCAATACATCTGCAGGTTCAAGCATGAGGTTTGCAATCAACACTCTCGCCTGCTCACCGCCCGAGAGATTCGAGACCTTTGTCGCAAGCTGGTCGGCCTCAAACAAGAATCGCCGTGCCCAGCCCGTCACGTGCACTTGTTTTCCGCGGTAGTCGACCATGTCTCCAATTGGACACAGTGCCTCCTGCAACGTGACTGAAGCATCAAGCGTGTCTCTGTGCTGACTAAACATCACAACACGAAGATCCGCCGCTCGTTTGATTGTGCCCTCGTCCGGCTGCAAGTCGCCATACATGAGCCGTAAGAGTGTGGTCTTTCCTGCGCCGTTGATTCCGAGCAAACCAAGCCGCCGACCTGGCGTGAGCATGAGATCGAGCGAGTGAAACAGTTGCTTCTCTCCCATCGACTTGCCAACGCTGTGCAAAGCAAGCAGCTTCTTCGTCTTCCGCTCAGTCGCCTGAAAATCAATCGTGGCGGTCTTCTTGGGCGCGGCGCTTCGACCCTTTGTGGCCTTGAGTTCAGCTCGCCGCTCTGATGCCGCAACAACCTGCGTCTTGTTCCGTGTCTGCCGCCCTTGAATGCCCTGCCGAAGCCATGCTGTATCTCGCCGCACTTTGTTCGCGAGCGCCGACTCCGTTGCTTCCTGCGCGTCTAAGAAGTTATTCTTCCGCTCAAGAAATTTAGAATAGTTCCCCGCAGCCTCAAACATGCCTGTTGGGTACGCCGGCGAGAGTTCAAGAATGCGGTTGGCCGCATTCTCGAGGAATCGGCGATCGTGCGTGACAAACACCATGGCCATGGTCGCTCGTGCGGCAAAGGCCTCGAGCCACAAAACGCCCTCGAGATCGAGATGGTTCGTTGGCTCATCGAGCAGCAGCACGTCTGGATCATGGCACAACGCCCGAGCAATCGCCAAGCGTTTCCGCCACCCACCGGAGAGGGTGGCAACTGGCCGATCAAAGTTTTCAAACCCAAGCTTCGAGAGCGAAATCGCCGCTCGTGTCTCCACGTCGAGCCGATCCTCGCCGCCTTCGCTCAATGCGTCACAAATCGCTGAAAGCGGGGTGTCGCCGTCGGCAAAAACATCATCCTGTTCGATGTACACAAGTTTCAAGCCACGACGACGCGTCAAGTCGCCCTCATCAGCGAATTCAAGATCAGCCAAGATCTTCAGCAGCGTGGACTTGCCAGCCCCGTTTGGACCGATCATCCCGATGCGATCCTTCTCCCCAATTGACAGCGATATTCCGCTGAACAGATTGCTCGAGGGGAATGATTTGGTCAGGTCTCTAGCAGAGAGAAGCGTCGCCATATTGTGCAGGATACGTAGCGACGATCCAATCGGGTGGTCAGCTTGACCGCTTTCGGACAAACATACAGACACACACCGAAAGTTTCGGCGGGAGCAACCGATGCATCAGCAACAGGGCTCGGTAGATCAGGACCCTGCCGCAGTGATAGGCCGGCTCAGCGACATCGTAATACCAATGAACGT
>JABJQE010000322.1 GCA_018663565.1 Phycisphaerae bacterium | reverse complement strand
CCGTGCTTCAACGAAATGAGTCGCCACCGGCTGTGGACGCTGAATGTCAAAAGCAAAGAGATCGGGCCGCGATTGATCACCGATTACTGGCAGATCCCGAAACCCTTCGGTCACGACAAGGACGACACGCTCCCCCGTTCGTGTGAGCAAGGCATTGGTAGCAACCGTCGTACCGACTCGAACGACTTCAAGCAAATCATTGCCAAGGGGCACATCATCATCAAGTTCGAGCACTTTGCGTATACCAACTACAGCTGCATCCTCCCCGCTCACGCATTTCGCACTGAGCACCTTGGTCTGCCGTACTTCTGTGGCATTCCACGCCACCACATCGGTAAACGTGCCCCCGCGGTCAATCGCAATACTCCAACGACTTGGCACGGACATCGACACGAATAGGCTCCTCTACTTCACTCAGAGCCTACCGCATACGACAACGCCCTCCCCGAATGGGAAGGGCGTTGAGAGAAACTTATGTATTAACCACAATCAGTGGCGACGACGACGTCCAGCCAATCCGGCCAGTCCAAGCAGTGCCACCGCACCAGGTGCTGGAATAGTGGCGAAGTCGTAGTGCATTCGATCGGTCGATGTCGACCCACCACCCCATCCTGGTTGCGATCCTTCGCCACCAAGCAAGTCGATAGCCGGGTCGCCCCAACCTCCTCCAGTTGTGGCAACTTCAAAGTCGAAGCCGGTGATACCCTCAGATGAGAGCCCGGCCACGAAATCGTAGAAGTTCCACTGAATAGTATTGTTGTCCCAATCGGCCCAGACGGATACCGCATAGGACAGGCCGCCCCAACTGCCGCCGGCATGTTCGTACGGATCAGCCCCGCCGCCGCCGTCGAGCCAACTGCCGACAAAGACGTCCATGCCGGAGAGTCCACCGATATCGCGGCCCCACGGATTGTCATTGTCATCGCTGCCACCGGCCCAGCCGTCCATGAAGAACAGATACTTGCCCCAGTCGCCATCGAGGTCATCGACCGTTACGCGCACGATCAGATCCGTGCCGTCGTCGGTCACTTCGACCTGAGTGATGTCCAGATTGCTGTTGCCCGTGGCAATGTCACCAACCGGGTCGGTGTAAAGGCTTGCCATTGCTGGCATAGCGCACATGGCTACAAAAAGGCCTGCTGATCGAATCATTTGTCAAACTCTCCTCTGCTCTTCACCCGTCAAGATAGAGCATCAGCAGGGTGAATCAATGCCTAAATGGCAAAAAACTTGATCTGCTGCCCCAAGGGCCAATCAACTTAGTCGTCAACGGACTGCTGCTAGGCAGCGGACTACCCTCAATCAGCCTTCTTTGAGTTGTCATCGGCCTTCTCATCATCGCCAAACAGGTCCGAAATGCCCTTGCCAAGCCCATTGATCTTCTCGCCAATACCCTGAACCCCGCTATTGAGTCCATTGTTGACACCCTTGAGCAAGTGCCCAATAGATCGCCCGGCCCCGCTCGAACCGAGGATCGGAATTTGCTCGATCGCGGTCACCATGGAGCCAACCGCAGCGCCGCTAAGACCCTGAATCGGATTGTCCGCAATATGTTTCATCAACACGCCAAGCATCATGGAAATGAGTTGGTGGCTCAGTTGATCCCCATCGGTATTCGTACCAAGATTATTCAGTTCGAGACGAGGAATCGTCGTGTCAAGTTTGCCGCCAGCAATATTCACAATGCTGCCCGAAGCAGTCAATCGAATGTCCTCAATGACCAGCTTTGTAATATTGAACTGCATCGGATCATCCGTGTCGTCGGGCGTTGCCGTGTTGGCATCAATATTCTTGATGATCTCATTGGCATTCGTCTTGTCATTGATCTGTTCGAGATCAAGCGTCAAGCCCTTGATGTGAACGAGTGGAATCTCAATACTGCTGCTCAGCAGTGTGCCGAGGCCGGCAGAAAACTCGGCCTCTTTAATCTCAACAAAGTTTGGTTTCTGATAACCAGCTGGATTGGCAATCGTCAGATTGTGAAATCCAGACTGGCTGCCAAACACGGCAAGTCGAACAGAGGACACGTTTGTCGGCACGCCGAGCACTGCAGTCCCCTGTGAGTCAACGACATTTCGGGCAATCAAATCGATTGCCACATAGGCGCCAATCACAATGACCACAACAACAAGTACTGCAATAACTGCAATTCGCTTGAACAGTTTCATCCCACACACTCCTCACACGCACGCACAACTGCCCACGTGAAGAGCAGCGTACCGAGTGAGCCCGATCGGTGTCAGCAGGGACCCCAACTTGAGAGAAGCATCAGCAGATCATCGGCACCGACGATTCCATCGCCATTCAGGTCGCTCACACAACCAATGCATGGGCCCCACTGGGAAATCGCAGCGAGAAGGTCATCGGTGCCAACCACTCCGTCTCCATTGGTATCACCCAAACACCCCGTGGATTCGCCCAGCGTTCCATCTTGATGAATGTTTTGAGCAAACACGCGATCAGCCCCGTCACGAGTTTCCGCCCACACGGCAACCAGTTGCATCGACCCCGCCCCGCTCGAAAGATCCGTCTTCTCGCCGCCACTCGTTCCGATCGATGCTGGGGCGAAGCCCCACTGCATGCCACCCATTTCATCCAAGCCAACGCCGAGTACAGTTTCGCCCAGGCCAGCTTGACGAATCCACAGTGCCGAAGCGACTGGTCCAATCTGCTCGGCCTGCAAATCGAGAATGACATTCGTCGCTGTGGGCGCCACAATCTGGCGACCCGTGCTGCCCCAGAGCGCATCGCCCGCCTGGGAAAACCGGTTGGCCTGAATGCCAGCGGTGCTTTGATTGCTACTTTGCCGCACCCAGAACACGGTCGTCTCGCCGGTCGAGTCGTCTATGCAGGCCGATGGTGCCACATGCACCATGGACGACTCGGTCGTGGCGATCAAGCCATTGCTGCCCCACTGCACATCGCCATCAAGATCAATCCACTGCAGGCGAACACGCAACGGGGAAGTCTCATACCAGTCAAACCGCCCACCGCCAGCCCCATCAGAGATGAACGATGGATAGGCCCCATACTGCAGCGACCCAGACGTAAAGACGTCCACCATGCCGAGCCCCCACATCGTGCCGCCGCTTGAAGAAATACGCTGAGCCTTCAGCCGCTTCGCGCCGGAAAACGAGAGGTAATGCACGCATGACACGAGGACACTGCCGTCAAAACTCGCTTGCATATCAGACATCGCCGTCGTGCCACCCTCATCGAGCACGACCTCGGAAGCCCATGCAAGTGTGCCATCAAACTCCACTCGCTGAAGATGCGAAGGCGCATCCTGTAACCATCCCACAACAACTGCGCCATCATCTGTACCGCACACCTGCGGGCTGCCAAGGAATGCGCCGCTCCCAACGCCAAACTCATGGAACCACACCATGTCTCCACTCGTGTTGACAAGAGTCGCTCCAATAGAAGTCTCACTCGCCCAGGCCAGCGCCGCATTACCTGCAGCATCACATACAAGATCAAACTCCTGCACCCACGAGAGTGACTGATCCGAAATCAAAACCGGTGACTCGAACATAGCAACGCCATGCTCATCAAGTCGCTGCAGCCGCACGTCATACCCAGCCGAACTGTCGTACCAAGCCACCCATACATCGCCAGTGCTCGCCACGGCCGTGTGAGTAATCACACAGCCGACTTCATCGCCTGACACGAGCGTGTTGATCGCGGGATCATCGGTCCATCCACCATTTGCGGCAGATGCGCAAACGAGGGCCAAGGCGGTACGTCCGATACATTGAATCGCTGACATAACCACAACAATACGCCACAATTCCCACAGTCCATAGAAGGAAACCCAAACCTCCCAAGAAGTCAAGGTTCCCGCCCGCTTGACCGGGCCTCCCGGCCTGCTACAATCCCGCCTTCACCAGTTGGGGCGGTAGCTCAATTGGTTAGAGTACCGGCCTGTCGAGCCGGTGGTTGCGGGTTCGAGTCCCGTCCGCCTCGCTTCAAACGCCCTTGGCAATACGCTGAGGGCGTTGTGCGTTGCGATTGGGCGTATGTACTTGCAGCGCTGTGCGCACCGTAAGGTGACGCTGCGGGTGACCTTGATTCTGCGGTCCTCCACCACAACCCACCACCCCACAGCACCTCCGTATTCACGGGGGTGTTGTTGTTGGTGAGCCGACGAAGCCAACTCACACATAGTTGAATTGATAATCATGGCGGCGAGTCATAGCAGACGAAGTGCACTCATATGCAAGACGATCGTCAAATTAAAGACAAGGCCAAAGCACGATTAATCTACAAGTACATTGCTCCGTCGATCGTGGTATTGACTGTTCTTGCTTCGAATGCAGGGCTGCTGGCTGATGTATTGCCTCAACTAGATTTACTCGTTCACTTTCAAGTTCAGTATGCGTGGGTACTGACAGCATGCCTGCTTTGGCTCCTCATTCAACGCAGATTTGGATGGTCGATCCTGGCGGCCGCAGCACTCTCATTGCCCGTGATGAGGATTGCCCCTTGGTATTTCCAAAGCCCAACACCGAGTCACCTAGAAACACATGAGGCACAAACAGAGCTTGAACTTCTT